>JBCBCD010000491.1:0-5642 GCA_038530915.1 Bacteroidota bacterium | reverse complement strand
ACATTAGTTATGAACAAAGATCAAGCTCAATTATCTAAGTTAATTTTGTTACCCAATTTTGATTTAATATTGTAAAAACTGGTATAAAATTTGATCTATATGATTAAGAGTTTGCACTTAGCTATTTCCGCAATCATTATTGCGGGGGTAGCTTTGATTTATGGCTTTAATCCAAGTAAGATTTTGCCTCTATTATTCGAATTTAAGGCAGAAAACTTAGAATTGAAGAATATTTTCAGAGCCATGATGGGGATGTATCTAGGATTTGCCATCTACTGGAGCATTGGCGTGCTAAAAAGTGATCATTGGAAAAGTGCAACCATTAGTAATGTCATCTTTATGGGTGGATTGGCATTTGGAAGATTAGTAAGCACTATCTTTGATGGCATTTCAAACCAATTCATCATTGGACTTATCCTGGAGTTATTATTGATGTTTTGGGGAATCTATAATTTGAGAAAATATGAAGCCATTAAATAGATTGATTTAGAGTATGGAATGTCAGGAGTGTTTTGATAATGGATTTTATGCATCAAGCATCTTAATGGCATGCTTACATGGCTTATTGCTGGCTTCCATTTTATTTTTTAGCAAAAGGCTAAGATCCAGAGCCAATCAACTTTTAGCCCTCGTCTTATTTGAAATATGCATCATATTGAGCTACGAACTAGCTTATCAATTGGAGTTTGAAAATGAGATTCCGACCCTTATTTCATACGCTCCACTGTATATACGGACCATTATTCCCATTGGACTTTATTTCTTTGTTATCTTTCTAATGGAGCCGGAGCATAAGATAACAAGTCGCGAAAAAATACTTTTCATAGTTGTTGCTTTGGAATTCCTTATAGAGTTGTTGTATATCCCTGTCAATCTTGTCATTAATGATGAAATTCAGGTCGCCAATTTTGAAGATTATATTGAAATAAGCGGCCAAGGCTTGGGCCTTCTTACCTCAGTCATCTTACTTCCAATCACTCTGAGAAAAATCAATCGTTACCAACAATTTTTGTACAACAATTATTCTACTACTCAGGAAAAAAGTTTGAGCTGGTTGCGCAATTTTTTGATTGCTGCTATGCTGATTATAGCTTTGTGGTTGGTCAGTTTTGTACAATATTTAGCAGGCTGGTATGAAGCAGCTGATCAAATGTTTATTCTGGTTTCTTTCTGTTTGGTCATCTTTCTCTTTGCTGTTGGATATTTCGTTATACTCCGTTACAGTTGGTTTGAAATAATCCCTATTAAAATACAAGATTCGGCCGAAGTAAAGCTTTCCTCAAAAACAGACACTTATCATGAACACTTAAAAGCCTTAATGCAGGAGAAGCGACTGTATGAAGACATTAACTTGACTTTAGACAGCCTGGCCGAAAAACTACAAATCAGCAGTGGCTACCTTTCCCAAATCATCAATACTAAGGAACAAAAAAACTTTTTTGAGTTTGTAAATGAGTACAGAGTGGAAGCTGTAAAAGCAAAACTTCTAAACCAAGAATATGATCAATATACTATTATGGGCATTGCATTAGAAAGTGGTTTTAAATCCAAATCTACTTTCAATGCCGTATTTAAAAAATTTACCGGCCTTACGCCTTCTGCTTTTAAAAAGACTCAACAAAGAGTACGAATTACCTAAATACGTCCGAATTTCTACAATTTGAGTCCTTTCGTACTTTGCCTAAAATCAAAATTCCCAACTTGTAAGCAAAAGTTTTTCAATATCGCTTAGGGTAAAACAATGTTTGTCGGTTTATTAAATGATAAAACACAATATCTTACTCTAGCAAAATCCATGAAAATGAACAGAAAAGAATTTCTAAAAATGTGTGGTTTATTAAGTGTAGGTCTACCTTTATCTAGTACGCTACTTTCTTGTACAAAAGAAGAAATCAATATAAACTTTAATGGTAAGGTCATTATTATAGGAGCTGGTGCCGCCGGACTTGCTTCTGGCTATTTACTCAATCAATCGGGAGTGGATTTTGAAATATTAGAAGCTTCCTCAGTTTATGGAGGCAGAATGAAAAGAAACAACACCTTTGCTGATTTTCCCATACCCCTTGGGGCAGAATGGCTTCACGTAGAAAAAGGGATACTTGATGAAATTGTAAATGACAGCAATATTCAAGTCAATGTAGAAACTAAATCCTACGATCAAAATGCTGATTTTGGAGTTTTGGATGGACGCTTAGTTAGACCAAGCAATGTAGGTTTTACCGTAGATCAAAAATTCATCAATTCCACTTGGTTTGATTTCTTCGAACAATACATCGTCCCTTCTGTAGAAGATAAAATTAGCTATAATACCATAGTAGAATCCATAGACTATTCCGCGGATCAAGTTGTAGTAAAAACTGCGAGCCAGGAATATACAGCTGATAAAGTCATACTGACTGTACCCGTAAAAATGCTTCAGAACAACAGTATTGCTTTTTCTCCTGCTCTGCCTCAGGAAAAATCTGATGCAATCAATCAAGTTAAAGTTTGGGATGGTTTTAAAGCTTTTATTGAATTTTCAGAAAAGTTTTATCCCACTTTTGTAGCCTATGATATCAGACCAGCTTCTGATGGGCAAAAATTGTATTACGATGCATCTTATGGGCAGAACAGTAATCAAAATATTTTAGGTTTATTCACAGTCGGTACTGGCACGCTACCCTATAGACAAGTCTCTTCTGATGAATTAATTAAAATCATACTAAGTGAGTTGGACGAATTATTTGATGGCAAAGCAAGTGAAACTTACATCAAGCATACTTCTCAAAATTGGAATGAAGAACCATTCATCAATGGTGCCTATATCCATGATGAAGAAAATTGG
Source organism: Bacteroidota bacterium (assembly GCA_038530915.1). GTDB lineage: Bacteria > Bacteroidota > Bacteroidia > Chitinophagales > Saprospiraceae > JANQPA01. Next base: position 2,818 of record JBCBCD010000491.1, on the reverse strand, counting down.
CGTAGATTAAGAACTCTAGGTGAAAGTGTGGCTGGCAAGTTATATTTTGCTGGTGATGCCTATACCACCGGGGACGATTGGAGCAGTGTGCATGCAGCAGCGAGGTCAGCGAGAAGAGCTGTCGAAGAATTGGCAAGTTAAGTTTAGAGTTTTAGTGTTTAAGTATTGTCGACTGATAATATGTTATTTGACGCAAAAATTAGCAATGAAATTCATTATCAGACAAGAAACAGCGACCGACCACCAAGAAGTATTTAAACTTACAGAAGAAGCATTTCTTACCATGCCTTATAGTGATCATACCGAACACTTTTTGGTAGAAAGGCTAAGAAAATCCAGTGCTTTTATTCCAGAGTTGTCTTTAGTCGCAGTTTTAGAAGATAAAATAGTGGGACACATTTTATTGACAAAAGTTATGCTTGTAAATGGGACAGAGAAAAAAGAAGTTTTGTCACTGGCTCCGGTAGGCGTGCTACCCGCCTTCCAGTCTAAAGGCATCGGTTCAAAACTGATCAACAAAGCACATGAATTAGCGAAGGATTTAGGGTATAAAGCTGTCGTTCTAATTGGTCATGAAGCTTATTACCCTCGATTTGGCTATGTTCAGGCGCATACTAAAGGAATCAAATTTCCTTTTGAAGTTGGAAAAGAACATTGTATGGTGATTGAGTTGGTAGAAAATGGCCTGAATGGTGTGAAAGGAATGGTAGAATATCCTAAAGCATTTTTTGAGTAAGTCTTAAACTCATTTATTATGATTCGATTCTTTCGTAGGATACGTCAATCCTTACTCACTGAAAATAAAATAGGCAATTACATCCTATATGCACTTGGAGAAATTGCATTGGTAGTAATTGGTATCCTGATCGCGATAGCAATCAATAACCTCAATGAGCAAAGAATCACTCAGAAAAAAGAAAAAATCTATTTATCAGGTTTAAAAGAAGAGTTTCAGATCAATAAAGCAAAGCTTCAAGAATTAATATCCATCAACAAGAGCATTTTCGAAGCTGCAAAAAAACTGGTAGAGTACACCTCCAATGAGGCCATAACACCCAGCGAACAGCAATTGTCAGATTTACTCTACCAAACCTTTGCTATGGACCTGGCTTATAACCCCAACAATTCACTGCTCCAGGAGATGATTAACTCCGGAAGTCTGAAAGATATCTCTAATAATAAATTGAGAAAACGACTGACCAACTGGCTAGCTACCCTGGATGATATTGCAAAGCAGGAAGCAGACCTGGCCAAACAAAGAGACAAAGTATTGGATTTATCTAGTAGTGACGAATACAGTATTAGAACCATATTAGACTTAATCGGAATTTCGAAAGAATCTTTTGGTCTGACAGTCAAAACAGAACATAGCAGCAACCTTAGTTTATTGAATTCCAAGGCTTTTGAAAACCAACTCTTGCTTTTCCTACTTACCACCCAAAGTACTGATCAGGCACATTATATTCCCCTGATGCAAGAACTTAATGCGATATTAAAGTCTATTGATGAAGCGTTGAAAGAGTAAGTATTGAAAAATTAAATAATCACAATTGACTCTTTATCTAAAACTGACAAAAGTTTACAGAAAGACAAGTATTGCCCCAATTGTCAGCATAGGCTACCTTTTATAAAATTTGTGCATAGATGTAGAGAAAAAAATAGTAAAGAGTAATTTTTACAACTACATTTCAAAATTGCGTCAACACATTGACACAATTATCATTTTCTAGTTGACCTTAATCAAGGGAAAAACATCTTATATTATTTTAAATTTTAATGTTTTCAGTCTAAAAAACACTTATCTTTAGTCCATCCAATTTTAATCACCAAAAACCAAAAAATGAAAAACTTACTCCCAATTCTATTCATCGCATTTGCAGCTTCAAGCTGTGTCATCAGCGAAACATTCGTCTACAACAAAGATTTTACCGGCACTCGGATCATAGAATTTGCACTTGATCCTTCCACTCAAATGGGAGATATGGGCATGGGCGATATGTTTAGCGATGATGAGTATGAAGATGAATACGAAGTAGTACCCATTGAAAGTACAGATGAAGAACCCATGCCTGAGCCACAAAATGTAAAAGAATGGTTGATTCAGGAATTGGGCGATGGTGCCAATGAATTCCTGACTATAGATAGCATCTTTCAATTGGTGCAAAATATCGATAAGTATTCTTTGGATACTACAGAAGGGAAATTCATTAAACTACAATATGATTTTAAGCCTGAACCACTAAAAATATCTGATCAGAAAAAATACGATGAATTGGTCAGTCGACTGAGTGAGCAAACCAAGTGGTATTTTTCTTACAGTCCCAATACGATCAAGAAAATCTCTTCCAATGAGATTGAATGGCGCATTTTGGATGTAGACATGTTCAACTTACCATTTAGCAAATATTCAAAAATGGCCATGGAGTTACAAAGTGCTTCTATGCTGATTACAAAAACTTTCAAGCGCAAAATAAAAAGTGTGAGTAGTCCAGATGTTCGTATCAGTCCGGACAGGTATAGTTTGAAGTGTAAAGTAGAGCTGGCAAGCATTACCGACCTGAAGGTTGATAATGCAATCAGAATTATTTTTGAATAAATTTCAGTTTTTTCAGTTTTTTTTCCTTTAAACTGTCACACCAAGCATTTGAGCGGATCTAAGCATTGTAACCAAAAATGTATGCAATGCTTAGATCAATATTACAGGGGCTATTCATCTCAGCGACAATCATTTTAAGCGCCCTAAGAGTATGTTTAAATTTCTAACTTCTGAAAACCAATGCTTTATGAACCTAGCTTTATATTTACTCAGTTGCTTAGC
>JBCBCD010000490.1:0-5653 GCA_038530915.1 Bacteroidota bacterium | reverse complement strand
AGTATGACTCGGCTTATAATATCAACATTAGGATATTTAATCACCTGCAACATACAATAACCGGTTGGCCGGGTGGAAAACCGAATGCTGATGATACCTATCGACCGGAAAGAGCAGAGCCTGCACAAAAGCGCGTATTGATTTTTAGTCCTCATCCGGATGATGACGTTATCTCTATGGGAGGAACCTTCATTCGATTGCATGATCAAGGACACGATGTACATGTTGCTTATCAAACATCAGGGAATATTGCTGTTTTTGATGATGATGTGATCCGTTTCCTTGACTTCGTTAATGATTTTCATGGAGTATTTGATCTAGAGCAGCAGCCTATCCAAAAAATGTTTGCTTCCGTTAGAGATTTACTGAGCCATAAGAAACCAGGTGAAATAGATCCATCTGAAGTGCAAAATATTAAAGCTTTGATTCGAAGAGGTGAAGCAAAGGCAGGATGTAGATATGTGGGTATTCCTGATGAAAACAGTCATTTCCTGGATATGCCTTTCTATCAGACCGGCTTGGTTAAAAAGAAAGATTTAAGTGAAGCAGATTATGAATTAATAGTAGACCTCCTTCGTAAAATAAAACCTCATCAAATATTTGCTGCAGGAGATTTATCAGATCCACATGGTACTCACAGGGTTTGTTTGGCGGCTATTTTTGAAGCATTAGAACGCTGTAAAAAAGCGGGTGATGAATGGATCAGTGATTGTTGGGTATGGTTGTATCGTGGTGCTTGGCAAGAATGGGAAATTGATGAAATAGATATGGCAGTGCCTTTAAGTCCCGGCGAGTTATTGAAAAAAAGAAGAGCCATCTTTAAGCACCAATCCCAAAAAGACCAGGCGATGTTTCCAGGTAGTGATTCCAGAGAGTTTTGGCAAAGAGCAGAAGACAGAAACCGTGCTACCGCTAATTTATATGATCAATTAGGACTAGCAGAATACGAGGCTATGGAAGCCTTTAAGAGATATTATTTTTAAAATTTTACCTCCTAATACTTTGTATCAATTCCCCTAGGTGTATTGAAACGGAGGTATGAACCAAATTTATTAGTTTACAAATTCACAGAGCTTATGAAACTCGAAACCGTTTTTCACAATTGCAGGCGAATTCGTCTACATGCACTGGCATTGATTTGCTTTCTGCCTGCGTTCCTGACTGCACAAAGCAATCTTGTACTTAAGGGTACAATTACAGATGAGCTGGGTGAGCCACTTATCGGTGCCAATGTTGTAGTCAAAGGTACACTCGAAGGTACAATAACCGACCTTGATGGTACATACAACCTTCCTTTCCGAGCAGGCACTACAGTCGTAGAAGTTGTTTTTTCTTACACAGGTTATGAAAGTCAAATTCAAACCATTGACTTTAGTAGTGGAGGATCAGAAATTACATTGGATGTAAGCCTAGGTGTAGACGTGGCACAACTAGATGAAATCGTCGTAACGGGGGTTTCTGCTGCTACGAGTAGAAAGCAATTGGGTAATGCCATATCAACAGTAAAAGCAGACGATATTCAAAATACAGGTACCAACAATGTTATCGGTGCTCTTTCCGGTAAAGTAATGGGTGCCTTAATCACTCAAAACTCTGGTGATCCCGGTGGTGGGGTTTCCATAAGACTTCGTGGAACCAGTACCATCAACGGTTCTTCTGACCCACTGTATATCATCGATGGAGTTATCGTAGATAATAGTTCTCAGAATGTAATCAACCTAAATGCCGATGCCATGGGTACTGGCTTTGCCGCTGGTCAAAACAGGCTGATTGATATCAATCCTAATGACATCGAGCGCATAGAGGTAATTAACGGTGCTGCTGCTGCTGCTATCTATGGTTCTTTGGCTAGTAATGGTGTTGTACAAATTTTCACCAAACGCGGTAAAATCGGCAAACCACAAATCAACCTACAAACGTCTTTTTCAATTAGTGAATTGAGAAAAAGATTGGACTTCAATGACCATCCTGAGCGTTTTGGTATTCAAGGAAGTGAAAGACTGGCTACTACTCAGGATCGCCTTACCACCATTGCCGATTTAAGAAGTGCCGATGACAGAGCAGCTAATCCAGGTACAGGTCCGGCTGCCTTGGCAGGTCGTCCGTTGGTAGAAGATAAATATCCAGTTGAAAGATATGACTATCAAGACAACATCTTTGACACAGCCATGGGTACTGAGAACTATCTGTCCATTTCTGGTGGTGATGAGAATACACGCTATTTTGGTTCTGTTTCTTATGCCAGAAATGAAGGGATTATCAAAAATACTCATTTCCAAAAGTATGGCGCAAAATTGCGCATTGATCAAAATGTAACCGATTGGGCCAATGTTTCTATAGGTTTGAATTATGTTAATAGTTCTTCAGAAGACAAACCCAATGGTAATAACTTTTTCAGTCCCATCAGTGCTGTTATCATTATTGATAATGTTTGGGACATTACGGAAAGAGATGAAGAAGGTAATTTATTACATGTTGAGCCGGTAAGGATGAACCCAATGAGCATTATTGAAGAATTCGATATCACTCAAAATACCAATCGTTTTATTGGTGATTTGCAAGTGAAGTTGACTCCTTTTGAAGGATTTACATTCAAGTATGTACTTGGTTTGGATGTATATAGCTTACGTGGTAACACCTTCCAACCAAGAGTACCTTATAGCCCAGTTTCAGCTGCCTTCTTCCCTGATGGCTATGTATCAGTGGCTAACTCCAATATCTTCAAGGTCAATAACGATTTTACAGCTACCTATCAGACTCAACTTTCTGATGCGATTACTTCTACAACTACTGCAGGAGCATCTGTTTGGTACGATCGTTCTGATTTTTCATCGGCTCAGGGTAGAGATTTATCCCCATTCGTAAGTACACTATCTGCTGCGACTAACATCTTCACTCAGCCAATGGAGTCTATTTCTGAAGCTACCATCAATGGATACTTCTTACAGCAATCATTTGGTATAAGAGACTTCTTATTCTTAACCTTAGCGGGTCGTATAGATGGATCTTCTCGTTTCGGGGTAGACGAACGCAATCAGTTTTATCCTAAGGCAAGTGCCAGTTTCGTTGTATCAGAATTGGATTTCTGGGAGAATTTAGGGGTATCTGATACTTGGAATACCTTCAAAATGCGCTTTTCTTATGGTGAAGCCGGTAACTTAACAGGAATTGGAGCCTTTACTCGATTTACTAATTTCACCTCTCAAGGTTATTTGGGAAGAAGTGCTATTGTACCTAGCTCTAGATTGGGTAATGAAGGCATTCGTCCTGAGCAACAAAGAGAGTTAGAGTTTGGTGCTGACTTAGGATTCTTTAACAACAGATTAGGTATTTCATTTACTGTATACAATCAGGAGATTACAGATCTATTATTAAACAGAAACCTTGCCCCTACCAGTGGTGGAGCAAGTATTATTGAAAATATAGGAGAAATGACCAACAATGGATTGGAGCTATTGGTCAATGCAAATCCTATTAAGACACGTGATTTTACATGGAACATCACAGCAGCCTACAACACCTTTGAAAATGAGGTAAATGGAATTGGTGGAGGTAGAGCAGGTATTACCCTTCGTGGTGGTGGTGGTACACAATCCGCTATAGATGGTCAGCCTTTGGGTGTATTCTTTGGTGCGCAATATGCACGTAACCCCGATGGTACACTACTTTTACAAGAAGTTGAAACAGCTAATGGCGTAGTCAGGCTCCCACAAATAGAAAGAGGTAATGACATCACAGGGGAAGCAATGAGAGATGCAAATGGACAGCCAACAGGAACACCATTGAGAAGAATACTTGGTGATCCCAACCCAGACTGGACTGGTTCTTTATTAAATGAATTCCGATACAAGCGTTTCGGATTGAGGGTTTTATTTGATGCCATTTGGGGCTTCGATGTTTACAACTGGAATAAAATCACAAGTAATAACGTAGGTTCTAGTGAATTAGCGGCTCAGGAATTGAGAGGAGAATTACCAAGAGGATGGGTAGCTGCGATAGGTGGCTTTATAGGCCCTCGTATTCAGGAAGAACATGTAGAAGATGGATCATTTGTTAAATTAAGAGAACTTGGATTTTCTTACAATGCAGGAAAAGTAGGCAATCTGTTTAGCAATCTTACGATCAATATCGTTGGTAGAAACCTTATCTCCTTTGATGATTATACAGGATTTGATCCTGAGACCAACTCAGCGGGACAAAGTAGTAGAGTAAGAGGAGATGACTTTGGTAATGTTCCAATTCCAAGAACTTTTCAAATTGGATTGAATGCTTCCTTCTAAGGAACATCCACTTGAAATTTTTACATGATTTTAAACATCTAATAATGAAAAATAAATTAATCTATCTATCACTTTTAGTATTTGGCCTTTTAGTCAGCTGTGATAATGACATTTCCAATCCGAACGCAGCAACAGACGGTCAAATTTTAAGTTCTACCGATGGTCTGATAGGCATGGTCAACGGAATGAAGTTTCGATATACCATAGGAGGTGCATCAGGGCTTTATGCAGGTATTTCTGCCAATGGATTGACTACCAATGAACTTCAAATATTAAATGCAGGTAATGCAGAATTGGCTCAATTGGGTAATGGTGGCGATAATGTTGCACCAAACAATGCCGTATTGACCAATCTATGGACCAATCTCAACCTGATACTTGCTGATGCTGAAAAAGTACTTAACAATGCGCCGGATGTCATTCAGGATCCGGCCAATCGATCTTGGGTATTGGCTTATGCTAACTTTTTCAAGGCACTTGCACTAGGAACCATGGCACAGTATTGGGAAAATGTACCCCTCACTTCAAGTGTTGATGCTACTTTCTCAACAAGAGATGCGGCACTGACTGAAGCGGTCAATTTGTTAAGCGAAGCTTCCTCTTTAACATCTACAGCTCTTCCTTCGGCCATTTCATCTGCCATTGGTACTGACATTGATCTTCCTAATGCCATTCGTGCTTTGTCTGCCAGATACAACTTAATGGCAGGTAATTTAGATGCAGCCAATACAGACGCTAATGCTGTAGATTTAACATCCACTTCTGTCTTTAACTTCGATAATGTGACGCCGAATCCGGTGTTCCGTTCATCTTTGATTACACAGAATGTATATGATGTAAATCCTGATTTTGGTCTGAGTGGAGAATTGGCCCCAGATGCTAATGATGGAAGAATCGCTTTTTACCTGACACCTAATGCAAATGATGGTAAAGGGTTCTTTACTTCTGATGAAGCAGCTATACCTGTTTATTTGCCTGGTGAAATGATGCTAATCAAAGCAGAAGTAGCAGCAAGGCAAAATAGAATTGGTGATGCCATTACAGAATTGAACAATGTTTTGACTAAAACAGATGATATATATGGAGTCAATGCAGGTTTGACTGCTTACTCAGGTGATCAATCACAAGCAGCAGTGCTAACCACTATTTTTCAAAACAGAGCCATTGAATTGTTCATGTCCGGACTCAAATTGGAAGATAGCCGTCGATTTAACAGACCGGGGCCCAATGATGCCAATCCGGAGCGCAATAGAAACTTCTACCCTTATCCTAATGTAGAACGCGATAACAATCCAAATACTCCTGCAGATCCAGTGATCTAGCGAGAACCTTTATTTTCTGTCTCACCCTATGGGTTCGCCAGTAAATAATAT
>JBCBCD010000489.1:0-5654 GCA_038530915.1 Bacteroidota bacterium | reverse complement strand
CTTATTTTTTGGTGGAAGGCAAAGAAACCAACAATGCCTACAACCCTTCCAAAGAAGAAATACAGATTCTATTTAAGAACGGACAGGTACTTCCAATGTCTGAATATGCCGATTATGGCATTCAATCACAATCAGTCACCAAATATTATTTAGGATATCCTAAAGAAATACTTCAAAGACAGTACGTGGAAACACTGGTATAGTTATTGGTTTTTTACCCGAAATAAATTTCGCCTTACCCTTTTAAGGCAAGTTTATATTAAGAGTATATTTAAATTTCTAACTTCTGAAAATCAATGTTTTATGAACCTAGCTTTATATTTGCTCAGTTGCTTAGCTCGCTAAACGCCTTCGAAAATATTTGGCTAGAACCACAAAGCATTGATCTTCAGTGCACGATAAATTTTAAACATACTCTAACAACCAAAAACCAATAACTAACAACCATCCCATCCTAGACTAAAAAAATTATTACTTTTGTGCTTCTTTTTTAATAACAGAAAAGCACACATCCTTAAATGGAAGCTACACCAATCAAGACAGCTCTAGTCTCAGTCTTCTCAAAAGAAGGTCTGGAACCTATCGTAACTAAGCTACATAAAGAAGGCGTAACAATCTATTCTACTGGCGGAACTCAGGCCTTTATTGAAAAGTTAGGTATACCAGTTATATCGGTTGAATCTTTGACTTCTTATCCTTCTATATTAGATGGTCGTGTAAAAACCTTGCACCCAAAAGTTTTTGGGGGAATTCTTGCGCGCAGAGAACAAGATCATTTATCGCAGTTAGAAAATTATGAAATTCCAAGCTTGGATTTGGTAATTGTTGACCTTTATCCATTTGAAGATACACTGGCATCGACTGATGATGAAAAACAGATTATAGAAAAAATAGATATCGGTGGTATTTCTTTAATTAGAGCAGCCGCTAAGAACTATGACTCTGTAGCAGTAGTTTCAGATCGTTCTCAGTATGCTTATTTACTGGAAACACTTCAAGAAAACGGAGCGAAAACCTCCAGAGCACAAAGAAAAAAATTAGCTGCTCATGCCTTTAGAGTTTCTTCTCATTATGATACGGCTATTTTCAGTTACTTCGATGACGACCTGGATACTCCCTGGACTTTCAACCAAAGCATATTGAACGCAGAGGTATTAAGATATGGTGAGAATCCTCATCAAAAGGGTGTTTTTCATGGAAATTTATCCGATCAGTTTGAGAAGCTTAATGGTAAAGCCTTATCCTACAATAATTTGGTGGATGTAGATGCTGCAGTAGGTTTAATGAGAGAATTTAAAGATGACCAACCTACTTTTGCGGTGCTTAAGCATACCAACCCTTGTGGAGTAGCTCAAAGAGATACCGTTTTGCAATCTTGGAAAGATGCCTTAGCAGGAGATTCTATATCTGCATTCGGAGGTATATTAATAGCCAATACGACCATCGATAAAGCTACTGCCGAGGCAATTGACAAAATATTTTACGAAGTACTGATTGCCCCTGAATTTGATGCTGATGCGTTGACTGTTTTAAAAGCTAAGAAAAATAGAATCCTTCTGAAAATCAAGAGTTTTGATGTTCAAAATAGAATGTTTAAAACTTTATTAAACGGAGTGATTGAGCAAGAAGCGGACCTTAAAACAGATCAATTAGAAGACTTGACCTATGTTACAACTACTCAACCAACAGAAAGTCAAATTAAAGATTTGTTGTTTGCTTCCAAATGCGCCAAGCATTTGAAGTCCAATACCATCGTATTAGCTAAGGACAATCAATTGGTGGGTATGGGTTGTGGTCAAACGTCAAGAGTAGATGCTTTGAAACAGGCTATTATCAAAGCCGGTGCTTTTGGTTTTGATCTAAAAGGAGCTGTAATGGCTTCTGATGCCTTTTTCCCATTTCCTGATTGCGTGGAAATTGCTGATCAGGCAGGGATCGTTTCTGTCATACAACCCGGTGGATCAAAAAGAGATCAAGACAGCATTGATTATTGTAACGAGCACCAGATGTCAATGGTGATGACAGGAACTCGTCACTTTAAACACTAAAAAGAGTGGAAATAAGATGAATTTGGCAGTAGATATAGGGAATACCAGAACGAAGTTGGGTCTTTTTAAAGGCGATCAATTGGTAGAGACCTATTTTTGGCCAAAATGGTCGCTGGAAGAATTTTTAGCGTTCTCAACCAACCTAAATACCAAAAAAGTCATCTTATCAACCGTAAGCTCTTCTTTGTCGCAAGATGAAATAGACCAATTAGGTAGGCATTTTTTCTTTATTCAGTTAAATGAAACCACTGCCTTACCTATTGTGAACGAATACGAAACTCCTGAAACCTTGGGAAAAGATCGTTTGGCGGCTGTAGTAGGTGCCAATCATTTATTTCCCAATCAAAATTGCTTAGTAATTGATGCAGGTACATGCATTACTTTAGATGTGATTACAGCTAAAGGTCATTTCAAAGGAGGAAATATTTCACCCGGCCTTGAAATGAGGATGAAAGCCATGCATCATTTTACTGCTAATCTGCCATTAGTGGAGCCAGAAGAGCTTAAAAATTGGTTAGGAACGAACACTCGTTCTGCGCTAATTAATGGTGCTCAGGTAGGAACCATATGTGAAATGGACGCTTTCTTGGCCCTTTGCCAAGAAAAATACCATTCAATTAACGTTATCTTAACGGGGGGAGACGCAGATTTTTTGGCTAAGCAATGGAAAAGAAAGATATTTGTGCATCATAATTTGGTCCTTCGTGGATTGAATAAAATTTTAGATTATAATGTCCAATAGTTGGTCAAAAATAAGTTTTGGATTTTTAGTATTTCTCTTTGTTGGTTCATATTGCTGGGGGCAGAACCTTTCACTCTCTCCAACGGATAATTCTCCCTTTTCAAGATTAGGAATAGGAAATTTTTTCGATCAGCAGTCAGCCGCTCAGTTGGGAATGGGAGGATTAAGTACAGCCATTATTGATCCTTTCCACTTAAACTTTGAAAATCCTGCAGCATTAGCCTATTTACAAGCTACTTCTTTTGAAGTGGCCTTTTCTGCTAAATATTCCTCCTATAGTGAAGAAAATCAAACAGAAGACTTCTGGACCGGGAATCTTAATTACCTGGCATTAGGTTTTCCATTAATTAACCCAATCAACAGAATTTTAGATCGCGACCAAAGACCTTTAAGTTTGGGAATGAGTATTTCACTTCGTCCTTATACCGTTGTAGGCTACGATATCTTAAATGAAATAGAATTTTCAGATATTGGAACAACGTTAAATTCTTTTAAAGGTAGTGGAGGTACATATCGGTTGATGTGGGGCAATGCGTTAAGGTATAAGAATCTTTCAGTGGGCTTTCAATTCGGATCTATTTTTGGTAAAGTAATTAATAGCCGTAGAATTGAGTTTTCTGATCTTGATCTATCGTATTCTACAGAGCAGCAAGACGATGTTGTTTTTGGTGGTTGGCTTTGGGATTTTGGGGCGCTATATACTTTGCCTTTAAATAAAGTAGAAGATCCAACCGTTCGCAATCGCCCAGGAGAAGCCAAGCAACTGGTGATTGGGGTACAAGCTAACAACTCTAATACGATAAATACCACTCTTTCATCTTACTTTAGGCGCGAAAGTACATTAATTGGCATTGCTGATACTTTAAGTGCTTTCGATGAGCTTAGAGGAAAAGCTACTTTGCCATCTTCTGTATCTTTGGGTGTGACTTATGAGACATTCAATCGTTTAAAAGTAGGATTGGAGTATACTCTTGGAATGTGGAGTGAATATGAAAATGAAGCACTTCCTGAAGTATTAAATGATAGTTATGAAGTGAGGGTGGGTTTAGAATACATTCCGGATATTACTTCTTTCAATCGTTATTTTAAGAAAGTAAGGTATCGCTTTGGTGCTTTTTATGGGAATGATCCAAGAAGCATCAACGGACAACAATTAGAAAATTATGGAATAACATTAGGCATTGGCATGCCAATGATAAAGCCCAGGGAAACCACTTCATATTTTAATATATCTTTGGAACTTGGGCAATTTGGGATTTCGGATATTCTTAGAGAAACATATGGAAGATTGACTTTTGGCTTCGCGCTGAATGACAACTCTTGGTTCTTCAAACGCAAATTTGACTAATCATGAACAAATTAATGAAACTATCAGTAGCATTCTTGCTTTTTATTGGTATGTCTCTTACTGCTTATAGCCAGTGTACCACTTGGAACGACAATTCAAGAAAAGAGGAAGCAGAAAGTGCACACGTTATTTACCGTGGCATTGTAAAAGGAAAGCAACCAGCAGATCTCGCAGCTTACTCTGCAGAAAACTTTGCGATGGCTTTCGACAATTGGAAAACAGCTTATGAGATTGCTCCGGCTGCAGATGGACAACGTCCTTTTCACTACACGGATGGTCGCTTGTTGTACAAAGCAATGATAGAGAAAGAAGCTGACGAAGCTAAAAAGAAGGAAAATATGGAAATGGTGCTCTCTTTGTATGATCAACAGATTGCATGTTTCCCAAAGGATGAAGCTTTCTTGTTAGGAAGAAAGGCATTCGACATGTTTTATTCTCCTTTTTACGGTTTCAGACCAGCTACAGCTGAAGCACTAGCTGCTGCAGTTGAGAAAGGTGGCAACAAGACAGAATATATTCTTCTTGAGCCTTATTCACAATTGGTAGTGTATATGTTCCAAAATGATCAAATGGATCAATTAAAAGCAAGAGAAATCAACTTAAAGTTGACTGAAATTGCTGATTACAATATCGAAAACAATGCTCAGTACAAGGCTTATTACCAATCATCAAAAGATCGTATGAACAGCCTGCACTGGACTAAAATTGAAGATGAAATCTTTGACTGTGAATACTTTAGAGAAAAGTTGATGCCAATGGTAGGGAAATATCCTGATTCTTTGGATATTTTGAAATATGCTTTCAATAAGTTGAGACAACAGGGGTGTGATACTTCTGCTGCCTTTATGATTGATCTTCGTGGAAAATATGAAACAAAAGCAGCTGAGATTAATGCAGCTTTGCAAGCAGAATTCTTAGCTAACAACCCAGGTGTTGCTGCAAAGAGAGCATACGACGATGGCAACTTCCAGGAAGCGATCAATCTTTATCAAGAAGCACTGGAACAAGAAACGGATGATGATAAAAAAGCAGACTACCACTTTGGTATTGCTTCTATACAGTTTAGAAAATTAAAGCAATACAGCACAGCAAGAGCTTCTGCTCGTAAAGCGGCAAGCTTAAGAGATAACTGGGGGCGTCCATATATGTTAATTGGTGACATGTATGCTTCTACAAGTGCTAGTTGTGGTAATGACGGATATTCTCGTGGATTGGCTGTCATTGCTGCAATTGATAAATACTCTTACGCAAGATCAATAGATTCCGAAGTAGCAGAAGAAGCTGGTAGAAAGATTGGTTTGTACCGTGGTTCTATGCCAACTAAGGATGATGTATTTATGCGCGGTAAATCTGGTAAAACAGAAAAAGTAGGTTGTTGGATTGGTGAAACAGTGAAAGTAAGATTTCAATAATTAAGATATTCTTGCGAATAAATAAGATAGTTTTCGAGGGCGTATGCTCTCGAAAACTATCTTATTTATTCGTATAACCTAAACTACTCGCTATGAATAAGCAT
>JBCBCD010000488.1:0-5661 GCA_038530915.1 Bacteroidota bacterium | reverse complement strand
ATTGGTGTCTCTCTATGGGCGCATATGCGAAAGGTAGAACAATTTTGGGATAGGTTCAAAATTGGAAGTCTCATTTAGGTAATACGCATTTTCCCCATTGTAAAACAGTTGAGTTTGCTTGGTCTTAAAGGCATCACCTTCAAAGTCTTCTTGTGCAATCACTTCTATGAGTTCTAATCGATTGGTATCCGGTTGTGACTCATTGATATCAAAAGCGACCAAAGATTTCCAACTTCCCTTCGATTGACCAAAAGTAGCTGTATAAAAAGCCTGATTCCCTCGCTCTGACCAAATAATCCCTTCTCGCATCTGCCAGGTTTGAAATAAATTGTGCCATGAGAAAAAGCCTACAGCAACAAAAGGGATCCAAACTAAATACTTTTTTGATAAAAAATATTGCCAACAAGCAGCCAAGGGAAAAGCCAGTAGCGCATAGGTCTCTACCATAGGTCTTTGTCCTAAGCCGGGAAAGTAGGTCCACGCATAGTAAGAGTAATGAATGAAAGTGTGTAGAAGGATAAACCCTATAATTGGAATTAAAGGCGACGCATAATACCTTTTTAAAAATGCAAAGCCAATCAAACTAAAAGCCATAATAGGAGTATAAATCAGCCAACCATTTTTAAAATCAAAAAAGCCCAGCCAAATATTGGGTTTCAAAAAATTAAAGCCCTCGCCTTCATAAGGGTTGAAAATGAGTTTACCACTGGTATAATACCAATAACCCAATTGCAAGGAAACAACCAACAGCAAACCAATAGCTGCAAAAATTAACAGCCCGTAATTTTGAATAAAAAACTGTACCCGCTCTCTAAATGATTTAAGGTTGGTAACTCCCCAAAACAACGGGATGAGTATGCTGATGATTTCCGGAACCCTGGTAATGGTAATCAACCCAACAACCAAGCCAATTGCCAATGCTTTCCACCTATTGGGACGATCAAAAAAGCGATCTGTCAAGTAGATCAACAAACAATAATCAAAAAACAGAAAACTATGGACCATGGTCACATAAGTAGCCTGGAAAAACAAATTGGTGGCCAAAGCTATACTAAGTGTAGCTAATACAACCGTCAAAGGCTTAAAATGCTTAGATAATGTACTTATCAGCAACCAAAACCCAATCAGTACATAGATCACCGTAGAAAAGGCAATGACAAAGTAGTAGTTCTTTCCATATCCATTTGCCTTATCAGCTTCAAAGATCTTCATGTGCTGTGTACACCCAGAAAAAAAGGCACTTCCATCACAGCGGCACCGACAGTGTACTTGATATACTTACGACCGATTGATGTTTCTCTGATCAGATAAGGATCATCTGCCAGGTTTTGAGATTCAGGCGTATCTTCCAATAATCTTGACATTGTTTTCTCATAATCTCCTGTATCATTATTGACCAATAACGCAACAACATGAAAATAGTAACCCACTGCATCTCCCTGTCGAGGAAAAGTTTCCCATCTGTCTACCCAGAAAAACCCCAAGATGTAACACAATGCTACAAAGGCAAGTAGAAGGTTTTGGTACAATAGTCTCATGTTTTGGTTGTTGGTTTTAAGTAGGTTGATATCTTTATCAGCCCACTGTGCGGGCTGATAAAGATATTATATTACACTTTGCTTCAAAGCTAAATAGGCTGTTGTATATTCTTCAAATAATTTGGCAATCTTTTGATATCCCTCACCAGGTTTTCCATCTCCTATCACCCAATCATCGACTTGTACTACCGGCATTACTTTTTTGTTTGAGCCAGTGATAAAGACTTCTTTTGCTTGTTTAAGTTCTTTTAGTGCTACTTCTCTAAGTTCTATATTAAAATAATCCTTACTGACTTCTAAGACTTTTTTACGAGTTATGCCATATAATATTTTATTGCTTGGAGTAATTAACCGTCCATCTCGTGTGATGATAAACACATTGGCCCTAACCGTTTCTCTAAGAAAAGAACCATCATGGTAAAGAACTTCTAAAGCACCCGCTTCTTTTAGCTTAGGAATCATTCTTATTCCGTTAGCATAATTGGTAGTTTTCACATCAGGCACTTCTCGCTGAAAATTCATACTCAATAGCTTCACACCCTTTTCATATTTTTCCGGGCTAGGTGCAGAGTAAGGATATTGAAGAATCATTATGTGCGGTTGAGTAGGTGTATAGCCATCAGCAGCATAACCTCCGGTCGCAACCAGCCGAATTCCGGCTTCTTCCATTTCATTCGCTTCAATCAGTTCATAAATTCGATTTTTCAATTGAGAAATATTAATACCTAAATCCAAATACACTTTTTCAGCAGATTGAAAAAAACGAGCGACATAATCATCCAAGAAAAGTGGTTGTTTTGAGTGTACCAGAAAGTAATCAAAGATGCCAAAACCTCTAATGATTCCTAAGTCATTGACCCCTAATACTGCTTGCTCTTTCGGCACCAAATTTCCATTAATATTATAGTACTTGACCATAAAAAACGAATTGCAAATAAGTAAATAAGTACATATTCGAGTGTAAAAGTCCCAAGAATATGAACTATTGTTTTGTAATTTTAGATAAAATCAATAATTTAATTAGTAATACACCTGGTTAAGCCAAAGCATATTCTTATCTACCACTATGTCTTTTCTTTCCCTTTATGCTTTGAGCGGTAAAAGTAGGTGTAATTTTCTTAACTACTAAACTATTGCCTATGCACTTTGAAACTAAAAAAATTCGGAACGTGGCCCTCCTGGGCCACTCTGGGTCGGGCAAAACCACCTTTGCGGAAGCCATGCTTTTTGAAGCCAACGAATTAACCCGTAGAGGAATGGTTGAAGAAGGCTCGACCACATCTGATTACTCCGACCTAGAAAAAGAAAGAGGCAGTTCAATTTTCAGTTCCAGCATGCACGCCTATTGGAAAGACTCCAAAATCAACATGATCGACACTCCCGGCTTTGACGACTTTATTGGAGAAGTTATTTCTTCTTTAAAAGTAGCAGATACTGCTGTTGTCATGCTAAACGCAAAAAATGGAGTTGAAGTTGGAACACAATTAATCTGGGATTACATTGAAGAGTTTGAAACTCCTTCATTATTTGTCATCAATCAAATTGATCACGAAAAAGCTGATTATGAGCGTACATTAGAACAGGCTCAACAATTATTTGGCTCTAAAGTAATTCCAATTCAGTATCCATTCCAAACAGATGACGGGCATCTTGCTATCATCGATGCTTTAAGAATGGTGATGTATGTTTTCCCTGACGAAGGTGGTAAACCAGAAAAAAGACCTATTCCTGATAGTGAACAGGACCGAACACAAGAAATGCACAATGTGCTAATCGAAGCAGCCGCAGAAAATGATGAAACATTAATGGAACATTACTTTGATGCGGGTACACTTACAGAAGAAGAATTGGCAACCGGCCTTAGAATTGCAATCGCTCACCAAGAAATATTCCCTGTATTTTGTAGTTCTGCACTTCGCAATATGGGAAGTGGCCGTGTTATGGGCTTCGTCAATGATGTATGTCCTTCTCCAGCAGACAGACCATCTGCAACCCTAGCAGATGACAGTAAGCTAGTTTGTTCTTCTGATGATGATTGTACAGTATTTATTTACAAAACCATTGCTGAGCCTAGAATAGGTACAGTATCTTATTTCAAAGTTTATTCAGGTATTGTCAAACCTGGTATGGAATTGGTTAATAATTTTAATCGTACACAAGAGCGCATTAGTCAATTGTTCATTTCTAACGGAAGACACCGAGAATCCGTTGAAGAATTGAGGGCTGGTGACTTAGGTGTTACGGTTAAGTTGAAAAATTCTCACTCCAATAATACACTTACTCCTAAAGGCGTAAAAAGGCAAATTCAGGAGATGCAATTTCCTGAGCCTCGCATGCGTGTGGCTGTCAAACCGCAAGGAAAAGCTGAGATGGAAAAATTGATGAAAGTCCTTCACTCTATTGAAGAAGAGGATCCTACATTTATCATTGAACAATCCAGTACATTAAAGCAAACGCTTTTACACGCACAGGGGCAATTGCACCTCGATATCATAAAAAATAGAGTGTCACATGATGTAGGTTTGGACTTAGCTTACATGAGGCCTAAGATTTCTTATAGAGAGACCATCACTAAGGAAGTGAATGTAAGTTATCGTCATAAAAAGCAAAGTGGTGGATCAGGTCAATTTGGAGAAATCCACATGAGAATGGGGCCTTATTATGAAGATATGCCAGATCCTACCGATCTAACCATCAGAAATAAAGAATTCATTGAATTGCCATGGGGTGGTACCCTCGCTTTTTATTGGTGCATCGTTGGTGGATCAATCGATTCAAAATATACTAATGCGATCAAAAAAGGAATCATGCAGCAGATGGAGCAAAGCCCTTTGACACATTCTCAATGTAGAGACATTAGAGTTTGTGTGTATGATGGAAAAATGCACTCTGTTGATTCCAACGATATGGCATTTACGATAGCGTCCAGCCAAGCCTTTAAAAAAGGATTCATGGATGCTAAACCACAGATCATGGAACCCATCTATGAACTTGAGGTATTATGTACAGAAGATGTTATGGGTGATGTTATGGGTGATCTTCAAACGAGAAGAGCAATGATCACAGGTATGACGACCAAAGGACATTATCAATGTGTGCAGGCAAAAGTACCTTTGGCAGAAATGCACGATTATTCTCCTTCCTTAAGGTCTATAACACAAGGTAGAGCAAAGTTCCACAAGCACTTTGCAGAATACCAACCTGTTTCTCACGATGTACAACAGAAATTGATACAGGAAAATGAAGAACTAGTTAATGCATAGTTACAAGGTTTAGTATTAAAAGACCTCCTGCCAAGCAATTGCTAAAACAGGAGGTCTTGTTATTTAAGTAAGTATGGAAAAAATCAAATTTTCTATCCGCATTCAGAGTGTCCACAGCTCTTACATATCAAGCAGCCTTCCTTATAGATCAATCCATCAGGATCTCCACAGCTAGGACATTCTTTCTTCACTGCTTTTGTACCATCTGGAATGAATTTCTTCAAAGCTCTTACTACACCATTCTTCCAGGTATTGATGTAATTGCTGTCTGTATTTAAACTATCGATCATATTTACTACATGAGTCAAAGGCATACCATGCCTTAAAACCCCTGATATCAATTTTGCATAGTTCCAATACTCTTTATTAAATGACCTTGACAAACCTTCTATTGTTACGCGGTATCCCTCACGATCCATAAATTGGAAATCGTATCTATTGCCATGTCCATTGTCTTTTTGCTTGATGACCCAGCCACTCTTCACGTAATCAGGTAATCTAAAGGTATCTTCAGCTCTACCCGTAAATACTTCATATGGTTTGCCATCCAGCAAGCCAATTACTGCCATCCAGTCTTCATCATTGTTTCTAAACCTTACAATTGAAGCGTCAATTTTCTTAGGACGCTTTGGAGACATGGTCTCCTTGAATTCATTTGGATTTTCTTCTTTTTCTTCTTTCTTATCATTAGAAATCAATACGCCAGAACGAGATCCGTCTCTGTAAATGGTACAACCTTTACAACCAACTTCCCATGCAGTTTCATAAATCTTCTTCACCATTTGCACACTGGTCTGCTCCGGAATATTTACAGTTACACTAATTGAGTGGTCTACCCATTTTTGGATAGCTCCTTGCAT
>JBCBCD010000487.1:0-5664 GCA_038530915.1 Bacteroidota bacterium | reverse complement strand
TTCTTGATGTATATTAAAGCTTTTGTATTTGCTTTTATTTTGACTTCTGTAGCTGCTTATCAAGGCTATTACGTACAAGGAGGTAGTATTGAATTGGGTAAGGCAAGTACCAATGCAGTTGTATATAGTAATATTTTAATTCTTTTAGCTGATTATTTAATCGCTGTGCTTTTGACTTAAGCTTGTATTATGATAAAAACGGTTGGATTACATAAATCTTTTGGTGATAATCACGTATTGAAAGGAATTGATGTTGAGTTTTACAAAGGTAAAACCAATTTGATCATTGGCCGATCCGGTGCGGGTAAGACGGTTTTATTGAAATTACTAGTGGGATTGTTGGACCCTTCTGACGGTGATATCTTTTATGATGAAGTCAACTTCAATAATCTTTCAAAAAAGGAAGTCCGTAATTTGCGTATGGATGTCGGGATGCTGTTTCAAGCTTCTGCTCTTTTTGACTCTATGACGGTAGAACAAAATATACGCTTCCCACTCGATATGTTTACCAATATGACACGCCGCGAAAAACAGGAAAGAGTCGATTACTGTTTGGATAGGGTAAGTTTGGCCGGTGTAAATAAAAAGTACCCGTCAGAAACCAGTGGTGGTATGCAAAAAAGGGTGGGTATTGCCAGAGCAATCGTACTCAAGCCGAAGTACCTTTTCTGCGATGAACCCAATTCAGGTCTGGATCCAAAAACGGCTATTGTCATCGATGATTTGATTCAGGATATTACCCGAGAAAATAACATCACTACAGTTATCAATACACACGATATGAACTCAGTGATGGGGATAGGCGAAAACATCACCTTACTCTATAAAGGAGAAGTTGCCTGGAATGGCAATAAGAATGAAGTGATGGATAGTGAAAATGCAATTCTCCAAGACTTTATCTTCGCTTCACCCTTCTTAAAAGATCTTAGAGATAACGCTATGGCGAACTCTAAATAGTTTCATAGGTCATAGGTCATAGGTCATTTTGATTCTACCATTTTGAAAAGTTGTACTTTACAAAGTAGCAGAATAACTCAATGAGACTCTTTCGCCTCCATGGTAAAAAAAATTGGTCTGTAAATTTAATTCTTTTATCTTTGCAATCCTTCAAGCGCCGCCCGGGTGCTGGAATTGGTAGACAGGCATGGTTGAGGGCCATGTGTCCTTTTGGGCGTGCGGGTTCGACTCCCGCCTCGGGCACTTTTACAAATATAAACTTACCACTGTACCTTCCCCTTCTTTTGATTGAAGTTCCAAGCTGCCTTTATGCATCCTCATAATTTGTCTTGATAAACTTAGGCCTATTCCTGAGCCTGTAGCTTTTGTGGTATAAAAAGGAATAAAAATCTGTTCCATTTTTTCTTCAGGTATACCACTGCCATTATCAGCTACCTCGATGCAAAGTTTTCCTTCATTTGTATTGAATATGGTGATTCTAACTTTAGGATTTTCTACTTCTAAAGAAGCTTCTAAAGCATTTTTCACCAAATTGATTAATACTTGTTCCAGTAAGTTTGGATCACCTTTTACTTGCAACTTTTCTGTGCGAAAAACTTTTTCGAATGCAATGTTATTTTTTTGCAAGTCATTTTCCATTAAAATTTCCACCTCATCTATGAGTTTACGGGTATCTACTATTTGGAAAGAAGGAGGAGGAACACGAGTAAGTTTTCTGTAAGTTTCAGTAAAAGCTAATAAGCCTTCACTTCTTTTTTGAATAACTCCTATTGACTTCTTCATATGCTCTAGCGGCTGCCCTTTCAATTCTTCCGTATTTTGTATAAATCCTTTTATGGTGGAGCTTAAAGAACTGATCGGAGCTACCGAATTCATGATTTCATGTGTAAGAATTCTAATCAATTTCTGCCAAGACATCAATTCTTGCGCTTCTAATTCGGTTTGAATATCCTGGAATGAAATGAGCCTGAAGGGTTCTTTCTGGAGGGTAATCTCGGCAGCTTGTATCGACAGTTGCAGTAAATTATTCTGAATATTGACTTTCAAAAGCTCTCTTTGGCCTACAGTTATAGTATTTACAACTTCATAAAGCTTTTCATCTATCTTTTTTAAAGAGTTCACACTAATTAGATAAGATTTCCGCAATAACTTTTGTAAAGCCTGATTCATCAATACCACTTCCTGATTGGCATCAACTACCAAAAGACCTATATCTACATGATGAACTATCGTTTGTAAGAACTGATGATTGGCTTCTTTATCGGCTCTGATCTCTTTAAACTTTTGGTTCACTTCGTGAAAGCTATCATACAAATCATCATAGTTTCCTCCAGTACGCACAGTAGTGGAATTAGTGGTAAAGTCATCATACTTAACAGCAGCTACGAATTGAGCAATATCTTTGTTGGTCCTGCTTACATACTGTATAAGACTAGTTACAGTGGTGATTAAAAAGAAAATCAAGAAAGCAGCTAATATGTAATTGGGAGATAGGATACTTGCAACAATTGCTGCAGTCAGTAAAAGAAGTAAGCCTACTCGTATGATTATATTTAATTGAAAGTTCTTTAACATCATAAAAGTGAGATCATTTTATAAGTTATATTTTTCCATCCTTCTGTAAAGTGTGGCTCTAGTCAGCCCTAATTCATCAGCAGCTTTAGAGATATTACCTGCATGTTTGGTTAGTGCTTTTCTAATGGCCCATCTTTCTAAGTCCTCCAGATTATAGGTATCCATTTGAACATCGCCTAATTGATCTTGGTTGGATGGTTGCAAGATAAAATCGGAAGTATCCAACAGATTCCCATCACTTAGAATGACAGCTCTTTCTACGGCATGTCGCAGCTCGCGGATATTTCCCGGCCATGGGTAAGTTTGTAATTGTTGGATAGTCGTATTGGCAATATCAAGTTGCAACTTTTGATATTTCTTACGGTATATTTTAAGAAAATGTTTGACCAGTAATGGAATGTCGGTAGGTCTTTCCCTCAATGGAGGCAGGTTGATCTCTACAGTATTGATTCTGTAGATTAAATCCTGGCGAAATTTATTTTCTTTGACCATCTCCTGTAAAGGCATATTGGTCGCACATACAAAACGAATGTTGATTGGGATTAAATCATTGGCGCCTACTCTGTTGATCATACGGTTTTGTAAAGCGGATAACAACTTAGCTTGTAAAGGCAAACTCAAATTACCAATTTCATCCAAAAACAGTGTACCACCTGATGCCAATTCAAATCGTCCCATCCTGTCTTCCCGCGCATCGGTAAATGCTCCTTTTTTATGGCCAAAAAGCTCAGATTCAAAAAGAGATTCAGGGATAGCTCCCAAATCCACTTTCACAAATGTTTTGTTAGACCTGGGCGATTGACTGTGAATAGCTCTGGCCACCAGTTCTTTACCAGTACCATTCTCTCCCAAGATCAAAACATTTGCATCCGTACGGGATACTTTTTCGATCAACTTAAATACTTGATCCATGGCGGGAGATTTGCCAATCATCTCATCTGCTTCCAGATTGCTATTTTCGTTAAGTAAGCGTTGCTTTGTTTCTAGCTGAGCAACAGCTTGTTGAGACTTACTCAACTTTATGATATTTTGGATGGTAGTCAACAATTTTTCATTGCGCCAGGGTTTTTCAATAAAGTCAATGGCACCCAATTTGACGGCCTCTACTGCTGTATGTACATCTGCCCAGGCCGTGATCATAATTACATTAGCTTCAGGCTTTAACTCTAACGTCTTTTTTAACCAACGCAAACCTTCTTTGCCAGAAGTATCTCCTTTTCGGAAATTCATATCCAATATGATCAGATCGTATTCCGCTTTTCTCAATCTTCTCGGAATATGTACCGGATTGTTCTCAGTATCTATCTGCTCAAAATGCTGAGACAAAAAAAGCTGTAGACTGAGTAAAATATCTTCTTCATCATCTACAATTAAAATTCGGCCTTCATTCATTTTTTCGGATTAGTTGTATACGATTGTACAATATGTTCAAATTTAAACACTTTAGTGTTCACTTTTATACACTTTTTTAGTCTAATTTTAAGGCTCTATTGTTAAGGTATTTGATAATCAGTTGGTTATGTTATTTGGCACGCCACTTGCAAGTATAGTGATGTAACTAAAAAACTAAAAAATATTTTCCATGGCAATGGACGAAAAAATAGAAAAGAAAAAATGGCCTCTGACAAGGATACTACTTTATGTTGTAATTGCAGGGGCGTTCGTATTCTTAATGACTTCAATCTACAGAACGGCAGGTACCTCTCGATTAAATGTTGAAGGAGAGCGAATTTTAACGGATACTATACATACAGGTGTATTTAAAGAATACATCAATATTTTTGGTACGGTTGAGCCTTTTAAAACAGTATACATTGATGCTATTGAAAGTGGAAAGATTGAAGAAATTTTTGTTGAAGACGGTCTAATGATTACCAAAGGAGAATCAATCATGAGACTTTCTAACACAGATTTACAATTAGAAGTACTTAATCAGGAAGCACAGATTATCGATCAAATCAATACTATTCGTTACCAAACGATTGTACAAGAACAACAAAGTCTTTCTATCAGAGAGCAAGCACTGGATGTAGAGTTTCAGATAGATTTAATGTCAAAGAGAAATTACAGAAACAAACTATTGGCTCAGGATAGTGCCATCGCAAGAGTAGATTACGAAGATACTCAAGACGAATACGAGCACTTACTGAGAAGACGGAAGCTCTTAAAAGCTACTATTGAGAAAGATTCTTTATCTCAAGAGGCGCAGAAGAATCAAATGGAAACCTCTTTAGATTTGATGAAAAGAAACCTGGAATTTGCCAAAAACAGCCTTTCCAACTTGATCATCAAAGCTCCTATCAGTGGACAGCTCTCTTCATTGGATTCTGAGATTGGAGAGTTGATTACCCAGGGTAGTAGAATCGCTCAAATTGATGTGGTTGACAACTTTAAGATCAGAGCTAGAATTGATGAATTTTACATTTCACGCATCTTTCCTAATCAAGCAGGGTCTTTTACTTTAGATGGAAAGACTTACAACCTTAGTATTAAGAAGATATATCCTGATGTTCAGAATGGATCTTTTGAGGTAGATTTGGTTTTTGAAGGCGATAGGCCCAATAATATTAAGAGGGGACAAACGATCTCATTGAAGTTATCATTGAGTGATGAATCCAAATCCATGTTATTGGCGAAAGGAGGATTCTTTCAAAGTACCGGTGGAAATTGGGTTTATGTGCTCGATAATGACGGTATAGCAAGGAAAAGAGATATTTCAATCGGACGTCAAAATCCTAATTTCTACGAAGTACAACAAGGCTTGCAAAATGGAGATGTAGTCATTGTTTCTAGTTACGATAATTATGGAGATAAAGATGAGTTAGTAATAAAATAAGAAATCACCCAACTGAAAAATAAGAAATCACCCAACAACAACAATTAAGGAATCACCCGACAACATTTTATTAAAAGCTTTTAAAAACAACAACTGATCATGATACAAACAAAAGGACTTACCAAGGTATATCGCACCGAAGAAGTAAAAACCACAGCCCTAAACAATGTGGACATTATCATCAATCCAGGAGAATTCGTCTCTATTATGGGACCTTCCGGTTGTGGAAAATCAACACTCCTAAACATTTTAGGATTGATTGATAATCCTTCTGATGGTGAGTACCACTTCTTAGA
>JBCBCD010000486.1:0-5682 GCA_038530915.1 Bacteroidota bacterium | reverse complement strand
CCATAGTTTGAGTTGTTTGTAAAAGAAGAAGATGTCAGACAATAATCAAGTTTACTTTAGGTGAAAGGTCAATACGTAAAATTGAAATACGAATTGACTTATATTTTATGGTTAATTCTTACAATCTATCCAGAAAACTTAAATCATGGCTTACAAACAACTCAAACTATGGTTTGACGGAGCATTGGCTCAACTACTTTCTGACAAAATCAAAGCTGTCAACCCTCAATTCAAAGACACTGGATTTACTTCATTTATCGATGAGCAAGTTCAGGATTTAGAACTCAAAGCCAGGGTCGAACTCATTGCTGATGAGCTTTATGAAAGGCTAGGTAGTAACTACCCCAATTGCATCAACACTCTCCTCCAAATACTCGGTCCTGAAAATGAAGCTGAAACCGGCATGTTTAAAATCTACTATTGGGTAATGCCTATTGCTAAGATAGTTGAGAAGTATGGACTCAATGAGTATGAATTATCCATAAAAGCAATAGAGGAAATTACCAAGCGCAATACCGGTGAATACACCATCAGGCCTTTCCTTACAAAAGAAACTAATCGCACATTAGAAGTAATGCTAAAATGGGCAACCGATTCCAATAAACATGTGAGAAGGTTAGCTAGTGAAGGCGTAAGGCCACGTTTGCCCTGGGCTAGTAAATTGGAGATGTTCATAACTGACCCCTCGCCTATTTTTCCTATTCTGGACCAGTTGAAAGATGATCCCTCTAAATATGTTCAGAAATCGGTAGCCAATTGCATCAATGATGTGTTGAAAGATAATTTAGAAGCAGGTAAAGAACTCATAGAAGGTTGGACTCAAACTAAAGTGGGAAAAGAAAGAAAATGGATTATTAAACATGCCCTTAGGAACCTTATCAAAGTAAAGGATGAATGGGCAATCCAACAATTGGATAAAGTTTAAAAAATGACTGATTTAGTAGCCTAATTAGATTAAACTAATCTAATAGCATAAAGTTTATTCCTTTCTGTCAAATTACACAACACCACCTAAATTACTCACCATCAAGCTCTTATTAATCAAAAGTTGACGGAAATTGCTACAATTTTGACGGAAATAGTCACTTCTCAACTATTAATTTTACTGCAAGATAGAAGCTCAATGCCAATGGTTACATCAGTTTGATGTAGTCACTTAGGTAAACCTCATGCTTCTATTCGACCTAATTCGCAAAGCAGTTTTTTAACCTATTACAATACCTCAATTTTTTCAATTATGAAAAAACATTTACTCTTGCTCCTTTTATTTGGAGTACTCCTTCGTTTTAGTAATGCTCAAGATGTGATAAATTTTGATGGACAGACAAACCCGTTCATTCAGACAAACACACAAGACAGCATCCCGTTGCTTACTGGCGATTTTACTATTGAGTTTTATTTCAATTATGAAAATGAGGTTTCATATCCTCAAATTTTTGCCTTTCAAAGACCCAGCAATGATATTATTTACAACAATACCCTTTGGATTAATGGCGATGTGCTGGAAGTATGGGATGGTCAGACCTTGGTAATAAAAGCTGATCGCCCTATGGAGACATGTAGTTGGTACCACATTGCTTATGTTTGGAATAGTACAGATACAATAGGTACCCTATACATGGATGGCCAAGCGGTAGGTACTCAAACTGTTGGCGCTGTTACACCTGGATTAGGACTTGCTTTTTCACCATTTAGGGTGAATTGTCAATATGAAGAAATGCGTTTTTCTGATATGGCAAGATATACGGAAGATTTTACAAGACCTCAAATGGCGTTTGAACCGGATAGCAACACCGTTTTCTTGTATAATATGAATGATACACTTGCAGAAGGTGTCTTCCCTCAACGAATTACAGATAGCTCAGGAAATGGTTATGATGCCCTTTTCTTCAATGATCCTACTACATTTTCTGAACCCTTCTTTGCCACTGCTGTAGATGTTTCGTGTGCAGGTGCAGGACCATTCGATAATATGGCAGATGTTATTAGTAAGTCCTCTCAATTAACGACACTTGAAGTAGCCTTAACTGAAGCTGGCTTGCTTGAAACTTTCCAGGGAGAAGGTCCCTTAACATTGTTTGCTCCTACTGATGCTGCTTTTGAAGCAGTAGATTCTGCTACCTTAGCTGCTTTACTTGCCGATCCATCAGGTAGTTTAACCAGATTGCTTACCTATCATGTTGTGGATGGTGCTGTTTCATCTGATGCTTTAAGTGATGGTCAAATTGTTACTACGATAAACGGTATAGCAGTTGAAATATCTATTAGTGGAACTGATATTTTCATCAATGATGCTTTAATAACACAAAAAGATGTACAAACGACGAATGGAATCATTCATATAATAGATGCTGTTCTTGTTGCACCAACTATTGCAGATGTTGTAGCTGAATCTGATCAATTTAACATTTTAGAATCTGCTCTAGTTGGAAATGGATTGATTGAAACCTTCCAAAATGATGGCACCTACACCGTATTTGCACCAACAGATGATGCCTTTGCGGCCATTGATCCTGCTACAGTAGCTGCATTATTGGAAAATCCTACTGCAGTATTGACTTACCACGTTTTGGATAGCATAGTAAGAGCGGCCGATTTAATGGATGGTCAGGTCTTTACGACATTAAATGGAAAAGATATAAACATAAGCATTCAAGGAGATAGTGTATTCATCAATAATGCCTTAGTTACTATGACAGATATAGAAACTGGTAACGGGGTAGTACATGTAATTGACGCAGTTCTGAATCCTCCTCGTATAACAGTAGCTGATATAGTAGTAGCATCAGAAGAACATACTACTTTAGAAACTGCTTTAGGTGCAGCCGGACTGGTAGAAACCTTACAAGGTGATGGACCATTTACTGTTTTCGCTCCTACTGATGAGGCTTTTGCGGCTGTTGATTCAGCGGCTTTGGCTGCTTTGTTAGCTGATCCGATGGGTGAGTTGGCAAAAGTACTTACTTACCATGTGGTTGAAGGAACAGCACTTTCTTCTGACTTGATGGATGGTCAGGAAATCATGACCGTTAATGGGAAGGACATCACAGTAAGCATTCAAGGTGATAGTGTATTCATTAATGATGCATTGGTGACTATGGCTGATGTTGAAACAGACAATGGCGTCGTACATGTAATTGACGCTGTTTTGCTTCCGCCACGCATCACTGTTGCTGATATTGTAATTGAATCTGAAGTACATAACACCTTAGAAACTGCCTTAGCTACAGCAGGTTTGGTAGAAACCTTACAAGGTGATGGGCCATTTACTGTTTTCGCTCCTACTGATGAAGCTTTCGCAGCCATTGACTCTGCTACTTTGGCAGCAGTATTGGCTGATACGATGGGCTTGTTGACTGATATTTTAACTTATCATGTGGTTGAAGGAACAGCGCTTTCTTCTGACTTGATGGATGGTCAGGAAATCATGACCATTAATGGGAAAGACATCACAGTAAGCATTCAGAATGATAGTGTATTCATCAATGATGCATTGGTGACTATGGCTGATGTTGAAACAGACAATGGCGTCGTACATATAATTGATGCTGTATTACTTCCCCCCCGCATCACTGTTGCTGATATTGTTTTAGAATCTGATGCACATCACATTCTGGAAGTAGCTTTAGAAAATACTGGTTTGATGGAAACATTAGATGGAGATGGTCCGTTCACTGTTTTTGCTCCTACTGATGATGCTTTTGGAGCGATTGATTCTGCGACTTTAGCAGCATTAGTTGCTGACCCAGCGAGTGTATTGACTTATCATGTAGCTGAAGGACAAGCACTTTCTACTGATTTATCGGATGGACAAACAGTTATGACTGTAAATGGTAAAAATATTACTGTAAGTATTCAAAGTGATAGTATATTCATCAATGATGCATTGGTGACTATGGCTGATATTGAAACAGACAATGGTGTCGTACATGTGATCGACGCTGTTTTACTTCCACCACGTATTACTGTTGCTGATGTGGTGGTAGAATCAGATGTACATAATACCTTAGAATTTGCTTTAGGTGAAGCTGATTTTGTAGAAGCACTACAAGGAGACGGTCCATTTACGTTATTTGCTCCTACTGATGAGGCTTTTGCGGCTGTTGATTCAGCAACTTTGGCAGCTGTTTTGGCTGATCCTGCCGGACTACTAACAGATATCTTGACTTACCACGTAGTTGAAGGAAAAGCACTTTCTACTGACTTAATGGACGGTCAAATGGTAATGACTTTAAACGGTCAGGATGTTACAGTGAGCATTCAAGGAGATAGCATCTTCATTAATGATGCTCTAGTGACTATGAAGGATATAGAAGTAGACAATGGTGTAGTACATGTGATTGATGCCGTATTACTACCAGCTCGTGTTACTGTTGCTGATGTAGTTATCAACTCAGATGATCACAATACTTTAGAATTTGCTTTGGGTGAAGCCGGATTGGTAGATGCATTACAAGGAGATGGTCCGTTCACTGTCTTTGCTCCTACTGATGAGGCTTTTGCCGCTGTTGATTCAATGACACTAGCAGCAGTATTAGCTGATCCAGAAGGTTTATTAACTGATATTTTGACTTATCATGTAGTTGAAGGAAAAGCACTTTCTACTGATTTAATGGATGGTCAGGAAATAATGACCTTAAACGGGAAAGACATCACAGTAACGCTCCGAGGTGAAAATATCTTTATCAATGATGCATTGGTTACGATGAAGGATATAGAGGTAGATAATGGTGTTGTACATGTAATTGATTTGGTATTGCTTCCTCCACGTATAACAGTGGCAGACATCATTATTGATTCAGAAGTACATACTACTTTAGAGACTGCTTTGGATGCTGCTGATTTGGTAGAAACACTAGAAGGAGATGGTCCATTTACTGTCTTTGCTCCTACTGATGCTGCTTTTGCAGCTGTTGACTCAGCTACTTTAGCTAGCTTGTTGGCTGATCCAATGGGAGATTTGACAACAGTACTGCTTTATCATGTTGTAGGTGATCTAGCTTTATCCACAGATTTATCAGACGGACAAAATATCACTACTTTGAATGATCAGGATGTGATTGTATCTATCCAAGGAGACAGTGTATTAATCAACGAAGCATTAGTTGTTATGAAAGACATTGAGACAGACAATGGTGTAGTACACGTTATCGACGGTGTATTAATTCCTGAGTTATCTAATGTTCCAACAATCACTGAATCTGGAATTGACATCGAAGTATTTCCTAACCCTGCCAGTGAAATCCTAAATATAAACATCAATGATCGCTCAATTGAAAGAGCAGAAATGGTGTTGTGGAATGCAGCAGGGCAAAAAATGCTTTACAGAGCAGTCAACCTAGGCAACAACAGAATTGAAGTTGGTGGCTTTGCTCCTGGTATGTATTTCTTAGAATTCAGAATTGATAATCAGAGACTTAAAAAAGCACTAATTATCAATAGGTAGTCAACTTTTGGGTAGTCTTCTCTATAAGAAAAGACTACTCAAAATGTGCTATTTGACATTAAAACATGAGTCATCCCGAATTTTCGATTAATCGAAAATTCGGACTTTTTAAATTCTAAACTATTCCTTTTTGCATAATAATCTAACTATCAATACTTTACTTTAATCCTTCCTTTTTGGTTTGACCCAAAAACGAAGCCAAAAAAGTCAAGGCTGTATTTGTTTTGTCTAAAAAT
>JBCBCD010000485.1:0-5696 GCA_038530915.1 Bacteroidota bacterium | reverse complement strand
CCTAATCCTGGTAAGAATAAGTCTCCTCTTGCAAGAAAAACATCACCTTGGTATATATCATTCCCAAAGGTAGTCCGATAGCGTAAATCTATGTTTAGTCCTAACCTAGGATTAATGTGTTGCAAAGCAGTGCGGCGAAAAGACCGAAACACCATTCTTAGGTCAAGGGCATCAAGGTTGGTATTCCTAAGTGGCTCTTCAAAGATGAAATCTAGCCGATTGATATTCCCTCCTGAAAGTGTAAGCGTATCTCTAAAATTATTCTGAAGATCAAAATTACCATCAACATCTATATTAATTCGAGTGTAATCAGCTCTAAGCGTCAAGCGGTTGAAAAAGTTGCCACTGGTAAGGTTTAAAGGCAGTGCTAAACCTCCTGAAATTCTATTTTCTCGCCATTCTTCTGTATAAATGGTATTGATTATAGTTGAATCATTAGTGGGTGTAAAGTTGTAAATGTTGGCAGATCGATTGGCATGTACAAAACTAGCATTAATAAATGGATACAACTCTGCATAGGTGGCACCTGCTACAAAAGTCCATTCTCTTTCATTGACATTGTAGTAAGCATCAGCATTAGCCGATAGTGTACCAAACTTATTATCTGATAAAACTTGAAGGCCAAAGGTAGGTGGTTCTAAAAAGGGCAAAAGACTGTGAGGGTTTACTATGCCACTCAGCTTGTTGTATTTCTGCACATTGAATTTCTCGTTGCCTACTTTTTCAAAAATACTACCTCCTTCTTGTTCTTCTAGTACTTGCATATAAGGCAATGCTTTAGGTTTTTCCTGGTCGTAAACTTTCCACAGGGCCTCTTTTAAATTCACTTCTACAACATTGTATCCACGCGCACTAAATTCACTATAAGCAAGTTTTTCACCATTAGGAGAAATAGCAGGGTGGAAAGCACCCAATGGAGAAGAAGTAAGCTGATAAAGTGTTTTATCTGCAATTTTCACAGCAAAAATATTATTCACTCCGGTATATGTACCTGAAAAATAAACATACTCGCCTTGTCCATAAGGATGTGTAATTTGTTGATTGGAAGGTATGGTCAGTTCTTCTACATTCCCATTTTCAACATTGATTCTTAAAAGGGTATTGCTTTCACCTTGTTGAGCAACAACTACTATGTGTTGACCATCTTCCATCCAATTGGGAAAAGAATGGAAGACATTATTGGGGTTTTCCAACTCTTGCATGATGCTTCCATTAGATGCATTGAGGATGACCAACTTGTATTCCATTTGCTCATTGGCTTCTACCACCACTATGCGTTGACCATCATAAGAAAGAGCCGGTGAAAAATACTTGGATTTGGACGTGATTTTATTTTTCCTTTTGGTATTTAGGTCATAGGTCTTAATGATGGAGTAGTTTTTATTGGACCACCTGAGGTCATAACCCAATTCCGCCCAACACATTAATCCACTTTGCATGGACAAAGTAGAACTTAATGGGTCATATACAATTCCGGGCTCAGTGATCTTATTTTCTTTGCCTGTTTTTTCAAAGGTGACAAAGGCAGGGATTTGATTAAAGGCGCGTTTGGCTACTACCAGTCTATCATTATTAAAGTACCTTGGGTTAGAATAGTCAGTCACCGTCTTTTTTTGAGCAGTATTGATAAGCGTACCACTAGTGGTCGTTGCTGACTTTTTATTTTGTGACCAGTCTTCCTTCAAATCCTTCATGGTTTCAGTATACAAGTCTGCAGTACTCATACCTGTTCTTTTCTCTAGCCCCTTGCTAAAGGGAACAAAAAGTCCTTTGTATTTGGAAGCATCGTCTACTACTTCTGCCCAGATATTAGCACCATATTCTTTTCGCGCATAGGTCGTCATGTGATAACCCAGGCGATACCAATTGGGTACAAAATCTTTAAAAGATCCGGCTGCTGCTTTTTCATAGTTGTATGCTATATCCTCTGCAAATAAGGATTTTAACTCCATATCAAAAGAAGGCAATCGACCTCTACCCGAATTGGTCAAGGCAGTTTCCATACCAGTTGCATCTCCTTCTAAATACCATCTCGGAAGTGCCAACCCAAACATACCTCCCCAAGCCCAGGAACCAAATATATCTTTTACCAACTTGGTAATGCCTTGATTGGTCTGGCCAAATTGCTGTATATGTCGATACTCATGAATGGTCAAAATATCCAGCCAGTCTGTTGTGTTATTGAACTGATCTGGTGTTAAATTAAACTCTGATCGGAATGGCCCCACTGTCACCAAACCGTTGGGAATAGTCGTTTGGTTTTGAAGGAGTATGGTTACTTTTTGTTTCTTATCACCTATGGAAGCTGTATTGTTATCCCACAAATAATGGATGACATTAGCTACCCTTTGCCCTGCAGCATCCAGCCCTCTTGGAAAGATGACTTGTACCTTGTCGGTATGAATTTGATCCCATTTCAAGGACAATGGATTGGCACCAATAACATTAGAAGGAATTTGAGCCGATAAGGAAAAACAACAACTAAAAATAAGTAGGAAAGCAAGGACAAGTTTATAGAATGGAAACACTATTCTCATGAAGCTAATGGTTTATCGAACTTTTAAGCTTAAAAATAGCGTTTAAATTTTTGAATGCAAGTCGGTGGTCTTGCCAAAATTTAGCTTTTTATGTTATCATGTGTACTAACCGTGACAATAAATTAATTACGGCGTGAGTTCATTTTTTATGAAAAAGCTTATTATTTTATTTTTAGTTTTTCTCTATGGAGTTCAACTTATTGGGCAAGTTGAAATATCGAATCTAACCTTTGAGAAGGTATTGACCAAAACTAAAGATGACCAACAAAATAATGAGTTGATTATTTCTTTCAACATTGAAGATTTTAATGATATTCATTTCATTTACTTAGGCTATGCTTTGAAAAGGAGAAAAGATGAAGAAGCTACTTTTAGACTATTTAATCTAAAGGAAAAGAAATATACAAATATTAATATAGAGCATAATGCGGACTTACATGACAAGGTAATAATAGCTGAAATAATTGATACAGAGTATGTAGAACCAATTGAATTTATTCGCATTTATATTTCTAATCGCAATCGAATGTATTCTAATACATTACTTTTTGAAGGACAATAAAATTGAATTATCAAAAATATATTCTTCGTCATACCGCCCGCAGTACACTTACTAGACATCAATGGTCCGGCGCATATTTTCTACGAAGCTTTGGAATATGGAGTAGATGTCAATTTGATTTATATCACAATCACTGGAGAAGAAGAAGTCAAAAGCAGCGCAGGTTTATTTTTTTCCAAATTAGAGCATTTTTCACATTACAATTTAGGTAAGGATGATTATATAATGATCCCTGGATTGGAATATGAAGTCTTACTCAACCCAATGTTTCGTAAAAAAGCTCGACCATTTTTTGATTGGCTGGTCAAACAATATCGAGCTGGTGCTAGCTTATGTTCTATTTGTACGGGAGCTTTCTTATTGGCAGAAACGGGTTTACTGAATGGTAAGAAAGCCACTACCCACTGGAAATACACCAAGCCGTTTAGTGAACGTTTCCCAAATATTGAATTCCAACGCAATCGACTTTTTGTAGAAGAAGAACAACTATACACGAGTGCAGGAGTATCTTCGGGCATAGATCTTTCTCTCTTTTTATTGGAAAAATTTTTTGGTTCAAAACTTGCAATGGACGTAGCCAAGGAAGTCGTCATTTACTTTAGAAGAAGTGAAAACGACCCGCAGTTAAGCGTGTTTTTACAGTTTAGGAATCACATAGACAATAGGGTGCACGAAATACAAGATTTCATCACCAAAAACATCAGCAAGAAATTTACCAATGTCCAGTTGGCCGAACTCATCAGCACCAGCGAAAGAAACCTCAATCGCATTTTCAAAAAAGCAACGGGTATTACCATTGGTACCTATGTCGATAAGTTAAGGTTGGAGCAAGCTTTACAACTATTAAATGATGGTCACAAGGTAGAATTTGTAGCCAGAGCCTGCAGTTACCAAAGTACGAACCAGTTAAGGAACCTCTTGAACAAGTACAGCGAGTAGTCTAAAAACTAAGAACCAACAACAAACAACTAAGCTGTCCGTTTCCTGCGCTCTGCTGTCCTGTTCCACTTTCTGTAATACTCCGACTTTTGAAATAAAAAATGATGAAGTATTCAGTTTTTATTACGCTTTTTATTCTTTACAGCTTAGGATTGATAGGGCAAGGAGAGATAGCATCGACTTCCACAACTTACGTTTGTCCACCTTGCAATAGTCAGTGTGACGATTTGGTCTTTTCAGAAGCCGGTACCTGTGAACATTGTAGCATGCAATTGATTACTTTTGAAGAAGCTCAAAAGATAAAATCAAAGATGAAGAAAAAAATGTCAATTGCTTTTTACTTACAACCAGGTGTAGAAATCCTTGATTTTGCCGGACCAATGGAAGTTTTTGCTTATGCAGGCTACAAAGTATTTACTGTTTCCAGGACAAAAGATCCGATTCACTCACAAGGTATTTTGTCCATCAATCCTGATTACAGTATAGAAGATGCTCCTGAGGCAGATATCCTCGCTTTTTTTGGGGGTAACTCTACAGCTGGTTTTGCAGATGAGGCCATTATCGATTGGATCAAAGATCAAAAGAAGGTGGACTACTACTTCTCAGTATGTACAGGTGCCTTCGCTTTAGCAAAAGCAGGACTTCTGGATGGCAAAACAGCCACCACTTTTCACTCTGCTATTGACGGACTAAGAGATAACTTTCCGAAAATAAATGTAGTGAGCAATGCCAGGTTTGTTGACAATGGTAAAGTGATCACCACGGCAGGGGTAAGTGCTGGTATTGATGGCGCTCTTCATATGGTCGCAAAATTGCAAGGCCTTGACAAAGCCAAAGAAGTAACGATCTATATGGAATACGATAAATGGACGCCAGGAGAAGGGATGATTTTGACAGATGATAATCCGTATAAGATCACGACTAAAGAAAAATAGTTTCTAGTTGTGTGTTGTGTGTTCTTAGTCCTACTTTTGCCAGAAGGCAAAAGTAGGTTTGCCTAAATACAATAGCTTACCCACAACCCACAACCCACAACACACAACACACAACACACAACACACAACACACAACACATTTGACTGCTATCAATAATTGAAGTACTTTTGACGTAATCAAAATGATTTCAACTTTTGTACTTACTTGGCTACGATATCGGAAGTTCTACCATTAAAGCAGCTCTTGTAAAGGCTGATACGAGAGAGCTTGTTTGCCTGACTCAATATCCAGACAAAGAGATGGATATGATATCCCGACAAAGAGGCTGGGCCGAACAGCAGCCCGAGCTCTGGTGGCAACACTTTTGCATAGCTACACAAAGACTATTAGATCAATCCGGGGTAAAACCTGAAACAATCAAAGCAATAGGGATTGCCTACCAAATGCATGGTTTGGTATTGATTGATAAAGATCAACAAGTATTACGACCTTCAATCATTTGGTGCGATAGTAGGGCAGTGCAAGTAGGAGAACGAGCAATGAATGATATTGGTGAAGACTATTGCCTAAATGAAATGCTCAATTCACCGGGTAACTTTACTGCCTCCAAACTCAAATGGGTTAAAGACAATGAGCCCGAAATTTACGAGAAAGCACATCGACTTCTATTACCTGGTGATTTTATAGCAATGAAACTAACCGGAGAAGCAGTTACCACCATA
>JBCBCD010000484.1:0-5697 GCA_038530915.1 Bacteroidota bacterium | reverse complement strand
TTGGCCATTCTACTGATTACTTTAGTTATTGGTTTGGCTACTATTATTTATCAGTAGAATGGCCAATACATTTTGTATGGTTGTCCTCAATTTCACTTGGTTGCGCAGTATCCTTTCCGACTCTTGTTGTGCTTGCAACTCTAATTCTTGTTTTGCACCGGTAATGCGCTGGACATTTTCTTCATTAAGCAATTTATCACTTATGGCTTTAAATTCTTTGAAGTATTGAAAAGCTTTATCGTATTCTCCTTTTTCCTCGTAGGCTACCGATAAGTTTTCAAGTGCCTTTTTCTGAGCTAATACGGCATCAGCTCTAACTGCCCAACCATAAGCTTGGAAAGAAAGGTCAAAAACTTCATCTGGAATGGGTTTTTGTTTGAGTAAAATAGAACTAATTCCCAGGAAGTTTTCTGCAATTCTTGCACTATCACTCACTTCCTTTGCAATGGTAAGTGATCGATTGAAATAGCTTCTAGCCTTATCAATTTGCCCTTCATTAAGATAACAATAGGCCTGTTGAGTTTGAGCGATAGCCACACTCGGCTTAGCATTATATTTTAAGAATAGATTTAGAGCTTTATCATTGAAGACCATGGCTTTTTCGCCATTATTTTGTTCTTTATAGAGATTTCCTAGATTAAGGTATACATCTGCTATAGAAAGAGAATCGTCTTTTAAAGAATACAACTGTTCTGCTTGCTTAAAATATTGTTCACTCTGTTCAAATTGCTTAATGTCAACTAAGATATCCCCAATGTTTTCATAGGCTTGTCCTAAACTGATAGTATCCTTATATCTTCTAAAATCATCAGCAGCATTTAGGTAAAGATCTATCGCCTTTGAATATTCTTGACGCAATACATAGATGGTACCAATATTGTGGTACATGTATGAAGCAAGTTTAATCAGATTAGACTTTTGAGCGGCCTCAAGTGCACGGTTATAATATTCCAACGCCTTATCATAATCCCCTTGGTGTTGATAAATAATGGCAATATTGTTGTAACTACGAGTGATTTGATAATCATCTTTGATGGCCTTGTAGATATCCAATGCCTCAAAATTATTGAGCAAGGCTTTGTTGAAGTCACCCTGAACATCAAAGATCCTGGCCAGATTACTCTTATTTTCTGCTATAATTCTATCATCATTGAGTTGTCGACCCAAAAGCAAGGATTGATTGATGAGTTTTTCAGACTGTTCATAATTACTGAGCAGCATATGAGCATACCCAATTTCCTGTATACATTGTGCAATTAACCTTTGATCATCCAGCTCTAAAGCTGTATTCTGGGCTTTTTGAATGACTTCTATTGCAGACTGCATGTTTCTTTCAGCTATCAAAATACGTCCTTCCTGTAGGTCGGTGATAGCTTTTGGATAAGCCGGATTATCAAAAGTTTCAATTAATGCTTTAGCTTGATTATTGTAGGTGCGAGCTACGGTAGGTTCCAACGGATGATAAGCACGACTGAGTTGATTGAGAACTGAAAAACGATCTTCTTCACTAAGGGTATTATTCAATAGTTTTTGCAAGCTATCAATCGTAGGCCCCTCGTAGCTATCCATTGCAATAGCTAGATTAAAAGCGAATAAGTAGATTAGTATGCCTGCAAAAAAATTCTTCATATCCTTTAAATTGAAGTGGGCATTTGTGCTGCCTTCAATTGCATAGATTGCTCGGTATCAGGGGAACTCCACTTCAAACTATTAATTACGTAATTTACTCTTAATAGTTGTAGTATAAATGTGTTTAAACCTTATTGGTCTAAATTTATGAGATTTGCCTGTCAATTTACTTATTTTCAGCTAAACTTGAAAATAAATGGTTCAATCCTTTTTGGGTTTGCCTTATTTTGAAATGCTTAAGCCATGATCAACAAACCAACTTATTAAATTAAAAGTATTTAAAATGTACAAATACCTCATTTGCCTATCTTTCTTGGGATTTTTATTGACAAACCTTATGAGTGCACAATCTTTTCAATCTAGCGAATTATCTATTCCGGCAGGATATGACAGTTTGTATGGTACCTTATTGATGCCAGATAATTTTGAATCAAAAAAAGTAGTATTGTTTCATTCAGGATCTGGACCAACTGATAGAGATGGAAACAGCCAACTCACTCAAAATAATGGACTGAAGATGCTCGCAGAAGCATTAGCAGAAAAAGGGATAGCTTCATTTAGGTTTGATAAACGAGTAGCTGGAAAAAGTATAAAAGCCGTTCAAAAAGAAGAGGATATCACTATTGATTCATTAATAGATGATACAAAAAGGTGGATGGGAATCCTAAAGGGAATGCCACAGTTTGATAAATTCTACCTACTTGGTCACAGTGAAGGCGCTTTAATTGGATTGGTAGCAGCATCGGATATTAAGGTAGATGGATATATCTCCTTAGCAGGTGCTGGTTCAAGGGCTGATATGATATTAAAAAAACAACTAGGAACTCAATTGGCGACACTTCCTCAGCTTAAAGATGAAGTCTTTAATGCATTAGATACTTTAGCCATGGGGCAAACAGTCAAGAAAGTTAATCCGATGCTAATGAGTTTACTCAGACCTAGCGTACAACCTTATATGATATCCTGGTTTAAATACGATCCGCAGGAATACATCAAAAAAATCGATGGTAAGAAAGTACTCATAGTACAAGGTACCACAGATATACAAGTAAAAGTGGAAGATGCTGAAATGTTATATACTGCTCAACCGGATGCACAAAAAGTGATTATTGAAGGCATGAATCATGTGCTGAAAGAAGCTCCTATGGACCAAGCCCAAAACATAGCTACTTATTCAAAGCCTGACTTACCCATCGTACAAAAATGCGTGGATGTCATTGCGGATTTTATTCTGAAATAAACTTTTAATTAGAGTTTGCTATTTGAAAAGCAATTATTGCGTATCTTTTCAAAGTAATTTAGCCAATATTACATTCTTTCCTCGAAATAAAGCACTAACGTAGACTTTCCTATTTTACTTATAGAAGTAAAAATTCTATCTATAAGTAAAATAGGAAACATTGCTTTTGGCTAGTATAACCATACGGTTGAAATAGCCTTCATTATTAACAACTAACTAAAGACTAGATTAGCATGAAAAAACTCATCTTAGCACTCTTGTGCTTCGTTATTGTGTTGCAACTATCTGCGCAAAAAAAAGAAAGGCTTTCACTCGATCATTACCAGAATTATGAATGGACTTCCAGTCCGCAATTGTCTCCTGATGGGGAGCAAGTCTTGTATTCAAGAGGATGGATCAACCTAAAAGATGACAGAAGAGAATCTGACCTTTGGATTGTGAACATCGACGGTAGCATGAATCGATTTTTCTTAAATGGTTCTAATGGCCGGTGGTCACCTGATGGTACCAAAGTGGCTTTTACCAAGAAAGGAGAACCAGAAGGAACTCAGATTTTCATCAAATATTTAGGTGTTGAAGGAGATCCCACTCAAATTACAAAATTGGAAAAATCGCCTTCCAGCATGGTTTGGTCTCCTGATGGAAAATACCTGGCTTTCATTATGCATGTAGATGGTGCACCAGCCTTAAAGCTGAAAGGCATTCCTTCACCACCCAAAGGAGCCAAGTGGACCCAAGCACCCAGAGTAATTGATCAGGTGGATTACAGCGCGGATAGAGTCGGTTTTTTACCTAGAGGCTATCGCCAAATCTTTATAGTTCCTGCTGATGGAGGTACAGCTCGTCAAATTACTGATGGCGATTGGAATGTAAGTGGTGGTATAAGTTGGACCCAAGACAGCAAGAATCTGATTTTTACCAGCTACCGAAAATCTGAAGCAGAATATGCCAGAGGGCAGTCTAATCTGTATCATGTTAATATCACCAATTCAGAAATTACCGAGTTAACCACTCGCGAAGGAAGTGAGTATGGAGCAGCAGTTTCTCCAGATGGCAGCAAAATAGCTTTTGTAGGCTCCCTTTACACCACTAACTTCTACCAGGATCGCAAAATGTTTGTCATGAATGCGGATGGAAGTGGGCTGAAAATGATCTCTGAAAGCTTGGATCAAACACCAGGCAGTCCAACATGGGTAGCAGATGGATCTGGCGTTTATTTTGATGTAAGAGAGTTTGGCAATAGCAACCTTTATTTTGCTGGTGTCAACGGAAAAGTGAAGAAAGTAACGGAAGGCAATCACATGTTGGGCACCAATGACATTGCAAAGAATGGTCAGGCTGTTGGAACCTGGAGCGATTCTCACAATCCTTCTGATATCGTAGCCTTTAAACTAAATGCGCCAGCTGACATCAAAAAAATCACAGATGTAAACAGCGATATCCTTGATTTTGTCGAATTGGGGGAAGTGGAAGAAATCAACTACAAATCTAAAGACGGAACTCCGGTGCAAGGCTGGATTGTAAAACCACCAAATTTTGATCCCAATAAGAAATACCCATTGGTCCTTCGCATTCATGGTGGCCCTCATGGTATGTATCATGTAGGATTCAACTACAACTTCCAATTGCATGCCGCTCAGGATCAGGTCGTTTTATATACCAACCCAAGAGGTTCTACCGGCTATGGATATGATTTTGCCAATGCCATCCAAAACAAATATCCTGGCGATGATTACGATGATTTGATGGCCGGAGTAGACGAAGTATTGGCCAAAGGTTATATCGATGAAAACAAAATGTACGTATACGGTGGTTCTGGTGGTGGAGTTTTAACGAGCTGGATCGTTGGTCAAACCGATCGTTTTGCAGCGGCTTCTGTCAACTATCCGGTTACCAACTGGTTTTCTTTCGTGGGGACAACGGATGGAGCAGG
Source organism: Bacteroidota bacterium (assembly GCA_038530915.1). GTDB lineage: Bacteria > Bacteroidota > Bacteroidia > Chitinophagales > Saprospiraceae > JANQPA01. The sequence continues at coordinate 895 of JBCBCD010000484.1, read as the reverse complement.
CTGGTATTACAATTTTGAAAAATTCCCTTGGGAAGATCCTTCTGAACACATCAAGCGTTCGCCTTTGATGTATGTGGGTAATGTAAAAACACCCACGATGCTGATGTGTGGTGAAAACGATCTTCGCACACCTATTTCACAAACAGAAGAGTATTACCAGGCACTAAAAATGAATAAAGTACCAACTGTAATGATTCGCTTCAACGAAGAGTTCCACGGTACAAGTAGCAAGCCTTCTAATTTCTTAAGAACGTTTGGCTACTTGAACGCATGGTTTGAGAAGCATCCAGAACGAGTTAAGGCAGAGCCTTAATTGGTTGTTGGTTGTTGGTTGTTGGTTTTTAGTTTTTAGTTTTTGTAGCAGGATAAATCCCGCCGTACCAAGAACTAAAAACCAACAACTTAATCATATTCCTTCCGGCTCTCTAACTTCCACCCATCGACCTGACTTCAAGGCAAAGATTGACTTATCATACATCGCTTCACTAGAAACTGCTGGTAGATAATAACGACCCTGATATGCGGCATTCAAATTGACTCGATAAGTAAGTGTTGCATTTTCACGCAAGTCGAAGAAAGTGTAGACTCTATCATCTCGGATGTCTACATAATCTGCTCTGGAAGAACCAGTACTGCCAAAGCCCTCAAAACGAGTATTGATGATTTCCCAACCCGATGGGAAGATCTGATTCAAAACCATCTCATCGTAGCGAATAGGACGTGTTCCCGGATGAGTGACCTTTACTTCCGCATAAAAATCGGTGCCTTGTGCAATATTGGCTGGATCCAAATTGGACCCATTGGAATATTTGTATGCCACATCTATTCTCAGGTCTTTTGCTCCTGAGCTTTCATTGCCACTCAAAGGTTGGCCTCTTTGAATCAGCCTTACGAA
>JBCBCD010000483.1:0-5708 GCA_038530915.1 Bacteroidota bacterium | reverse complement strand
TAACTTGTATCTATCAATCTATATATTTGAACTAATTTTGATCAATACCATCATTCTAAAAATAAGAAACAAATAAAAATCCTAACCAAAAATGATTAATAGATACAAGTTAAGTTTTTCAACTGGTTGACTGAAATGATATTTGTCTTTTATTAGTTTTTGGGAATGTATTAAAATTCTCTGATATGCCTGAGTGGAATTTATTCCACTTAAAAAACCAACAACCAACAACCAGCAACTAATCTCAAGTCCTATGCAACTTAATCAACTCAAATTGGTTGTTTATTTGTATTTCTTAATTTTGTTTTTTCTCAGTTTTTAGTTTATATCCAAAAAGGTAAAGCAGAATTTATTCTGCAAAAACAACTAAAAACCAACAACCAACAACTATAACGTGAAGCAACTTTCCGTCCTCAATAAATATTTTGTCAAATACAGTAAGTATTTCATTCTTGGGATCATTTTTGTATCACTCTCCAACTATTTCAGAGTATTACAGCCACAAATGATTAGAGAAGCGCTTGACCTTGTTATTGACAATATTAGTACTTACCAGCGTTTAGAGGGCTTTGGAGCACAGAAATTATTTTTAGGTACTATTGCGAAGAATTTGCTTTTCTTTGGCTCTCTGGTTCTTATTTTGGCTCTAGTCATGGGGGTGTTTATGTATTTCATGCGCCAAACCATCATTGTGATGTCTCGTTTGATTGAATATGATATGCGCAAGGAAATATTTGACCACTATGAAAAACTGGATATTGCTTTTTACAAGAGAAACAATACCGGAGATTTGATGTCCAGAATTACAGAAGATGTGACTAAGGTTAGAATGTATTTGGGTCCGGCAGTATTGTATGGAATCAACCTTGTATCATTATTTGTCCTGGTTATTTACTCAATGGTTAGTGTTAGTCCCGAGCTTACACTGTATTGTTTGGCTCCCCTACCCTTCTTATCCATTTCGATTTACTATGTCAGTAATTTGATCAACAAAAAAAGTGAAGTTATTCAAAAGCAGCTTGCTACATTGAATAGTACCTCACAAGAAGTTTACTCAGGTATTAGAGTAGTGAAGGCTTATGTGCAGGAAAAAGCGATGGGCCGTTTTTTTGCAGCACAAAGTGAAGATTATAAGCAAAAGTCTCTTGACCTGGTACAAGTTAATGCTTTCTTCTTTCCTTTGATGATTTTACTAATTGGCATCAGTACTTTGTTGACTGTTTATATGGGTGGTATTCAGGTGTTGAAAGGAAATATTACTCCTGGTAATATTGCTGAATTTGTGATTTATGTAAATATGTTAACCTGGCCGGTTACTGCCATTGGTTGGATTGCGTCCATCGTTCAGCAAGCTTCTGCTTCTCAAAAGAGGATCAATGAGTTTTTAGACAATAAACCTACAGTAGTTAACAAAGCGGACAATAAGTCACCACTGAAAGGACAGGTCATTTTTGATAATGTATCATTTACTTATCCTGATACAGGCATTGAAGCGCTAAAAAACATCAATTTTGAAATAAAACCGGGTCAGCGATTAGCCATCATTGGGAAAACAGGATCCGGAAAAACAACCATAGCTGATTTATTGGTAAGGATGTATGATATTACTTCCGGGAAATTACTCGTAGATGGCTTGCCTATTGATCAGCATGATTTGGCCAATCTTAGACAACGCATTGGCTATGTTCCTCAGGATGTATTCCTTTTCTCAGATTCTATATCCAAAAACATATCTTTTGGTAAAGCTGATGCGGAACAAGAAGAGATTGAACAATTTGCACGCTATGCTTCCGTTTATGATGACATTATGGATCTCACATATGGTTTTGATACGCTGGTGGGTGAACGAGGAGTTACGCTTTCTGGTGGGCAAAAGCAACGGGTGTCCATAGCAAGAGCTTTGATAAAAAAACCAGATCTCATTATACTTGATGATTGTCTTTCTGCGGTAGATACCAATACCGAGCAACAAATACTTTCCTATTTCAATGATTCTTTGAAAGACAAATCAGCCATTATCATTACACATAGGATTTATTCTCTCTTAGAATTTGATAAGATCATTGTTCTGGATGAAGGAAGAATAACTGAGCAAGGCACGCATGAGGAGTTGTTGGCCAATAAAGGGTATTATTATGATCTGTATGAACGCCAAACTATTGAGGAGAAGACTCCTGAAGTATAGTTTTTGGTTGTTGGCTTTTAGTTGTTATCCCAGCATAAATTCCTATTTTCCAAGAACAAAGAACCAACAACTAACGACTAAAAACACCTATATTTTTGCTCTACACTCGAATTATTTGCGGTTTTTTTTAAAATTATCTGCAAATAACTACATTTGTGGTGGTTAAGTTGAAATTTCATTAACAAAAATTCTTCAACAAGTGGACAACGAGAGAAACCAAAGAAGATTCGAGAGCGTGTATTCCAATAAGGTTCGTGCAGGAAAAAGAAGAACTTATTTTTTTGATGTACGCAGAACAAAGGGAGACGATTTTTATTTGACGCTGACTGAAAGTACTAAGAAGTTTAATGGTGACGGATATGAGCGCCATAAAATATTCCTCTACAAGGAAGACTTCAACCGTTTTATTGCAGGTTTGGAAGATGCAATTAACTATGTCAAGGAAGAGTTGATGCCAGATTATGACTATGACGAGTATACCCGTCGTCATGAGGAATATCAAGAGAACCAAGCTAAAGAAAACGAAAACTTGGCAAACGAAAACAATGATGTTAGCGTAGACGAAACAGAAGAAACTACTATTCAGACTGAAGAAGATATGAGCTGGTAAGCTTATTATTGATAGTACCTAATTTCAGAAGCCGTGATGGACAATTTTGTTCGTTACGGCTTTTTTATTTGGTGATTTGGTGATTATTTGATCCTAAGATACAAGTTCGAGCTTCTAGTTGTTCAAATAAAGGAGTATGAGCATTTTTTCACCATGGAGGTTTTACATGCTGTTATGTTGTTATGCTGTTATCTATTCTTATATGACAACATAACAGCATAATATGCATATCCCTACTAATCTTAAAATATGAAAAGCCCGACTCCATCATTTTGGAGCCAGGCTTTTGTGGTCAGTTCAGCGAAGTGAACTTCGCTTTAGACATTATTCTATTACGATCATTCTTCTGGTGTAGATGTAGTCACCACTTTCTAATGTGTAGTACAATACACCTGTTGGTAGATCGTCTCTATCGATTTGTACTTGGTTGTAACCTCTACCGAAGTCACCCTCGATCACTTTGATCAATTTACCTTTCGCATCGCGTACAGTTAATGTAGCGTTTGCTGCTTCCGGTAAGTTGAAGCCGATCATCGTACTTTGTACGAATGGGTTAGGTACGTTTTGGTACAACTCGTATGACAAGCCTGTGATTACTCCACTAGAGAAGGTCAAGGCGATGTCTTCTGTATTGCCTGTTACTGCGTAAGCTTCAGTCATTGTGTATCTTGATGAGATACCCAATACTTCGTTCAACTCAACATCAGCAACAGCTTGTAATTGAAGCGTGATCAACTCAGTGTTCGCTGCATTCATTACTCTACCTGAAGGATCGTTCCAGCTCACTGTGATTGCACCATCGTCAGTATGAGTCAAGCCAATGTTTTCGCGCTGCAACAAGCCGAACTTAACGTCTGCTAAGCTTACAAGAGCAGGATCGAAGGTCAATGTAAACTGGAATCCTTGAGTTGTTGGCATTTCTTCAGTAGTCAATACTACCTCGTAAGTTTCACCAGCTTTCAAGCTTCTGTCTTCTACATCGATTTCGAATAATCCATTCAAGTTACGTGGCTCGTCGATCAGGCTGTTTGGTATTGCGGAGCTGTTCACATCACCTATCTTAATTGCTACGAAGTCAACATCCATCATCATTTCTGCCAAGTTGTTCACATTGACAATTTCTGGGAATTCTTCGTCGAATGGTCTGCTTGGATCAGCAAATTCGTACTTAGAATCTACAAATCTCCAGCTCGTGTTGTTCTTGAAGTTCGCATCAATTGACAAGATCAGTTTTCTCAACTGGATCAAGTCTACCGTTGTAATCGAACCAGAACGGTTAACATCCGCTGCGATTTGTCTGTATGGACTCTCAAGTGATTCAACACCCAAGATGTGTTTAGTAATCAATACAAGGTCGAAGGTAGATACTCCGTTTAATGGATCAACATCCAGCTGTGGTGCTACCGTGTAATCGTTACCCGCTACAAGTGGGTTGAATTCGTATGCGCCATCGAAGTCCGTATTCATCACCTCGATTGAACCACCATTCAAGTCAACTTGTACGCCTTCTACCGTTTCATCTTCTTCAGTCATGATCAGACCTGCGATAGCCGCATCTTCTACAACTGTTGGCTCACCACATGGATCAGCTCCGGATTCAACGCTCACCATTACTGTACAGTAGTCGAAGTTACCAGCACCATCTACACCGATTACGAATACGGTTACTGCCGTTCCTTCATCAGCACATGTAAATGTTACTTCTCTATTTTCTTCGATGATGTAATCTTCAGTTGGTGTTGTCAATCCAGCTGCAGTCAATGAATCCTGACGTACGGCATAGTAACGTACCTCGTTCTTACCGTCAGCTAATGGATCTGCTTGTGGGTGTGGTGTACAATCTTCAATGCTGCTAGCGATGAAGTCTGTTGCCCAAACCACATTCATACCACCTACGATTGTCTTATTCTCAACGATAGGCATCAAGTCTACACTCAAGATTGACTTACAGATTGGAGCAGGTGTCTTACAATCTTTCACTGAGAATGGAATGTTTCTCACCTGAACGTTTCCACAGAAGTCAGCCACCGTCACCATGAAGGTATGCTCACCTACCGGTAATCCTTGACCAGCAATGCTTGAGATCGTGTATTCACCATTTGTTACCTCAGTCAATTCGTACAATTCACCGATTGCATTTACTGGGTTCCCCTGGTTGTCTACATCCAACATTACTAATCTCACCTCTACAGAATCTGTACAAGAATCTACTGCGGTGAATGGAATCATTACTTCACCGTTACATGGAAGTGCTCCAGTCGTTCCGTATGCACAGAACTCTAAAGTATCAATGTTGATGATTGGTGCTTCTTCGTCGTACACTTTCACTACCTGAGTATATTCGTAGAAGCCTGGTGTCACCTGGTAGAACAAGTTGTTACAAGCTAAGTATTCGTTTGCAGTTGTTTCAAACTCATACTCTGGATCAACCGTTGGTTCGTTATCGTCGTCGATGTAAACCTTACCATCTACTACTCTTACATATGTTTCTTCTGTAACATCACCATCACAATCCATATCTCTTGGTATTACAGTAGGCTGTAATGAGATACCATCGTATTCACACCAGTTGATTACAGTGTAGCGTACGTAACGCTTGAAGCAAGCATCTGTACCATCTACTTCGTAGCGAACTGTATCCTTCGTGATTGCGAAGATGTCACAAGTATTAGTCATTGTTTGGATGTCATCACCACCGTCGCCATTACAGAAGTCAGAGTCATCAGCTGGGAAGACGATCAAGTAGTCATTTTCATTTTCTACCGTGATTTCTTGCTCGCATATGCTTGTCATTCCGTTAGGAGCAGTTACTGTGAAGATGCGTGTCAATACTCCTTCAGAGCATTCACCACCATCCCATGCAATGGTATCAGTTACTGTGTAGTCACAGTTGTAGTCGCAGTCGACTACAAC
>JBCBCD010000482.1:0-5710 GCA_038530915.1 Bacteroidota bacterium | reverse complement strand
CCAATAAATCCAGTGATTAGGATTTATTTAAGACTGTTAAAATTTACCTAAGTATATACCAAATTGGGTTCAGTGCAACTATTATTCGACTAATTCTACTCTATCAACGAGGTAGTCTGTTTTTGAAACCCAAGGCAATGGACTATATACTTGATGGTAATGTAACTTCACACTTTTGCCCTGATAATCCTGTAATTCTTTATATACTCTGGTACTTGGTACTGAAAATTCCCAAATGTTGGAAAGGCCATCTTGTGGGTTGTTCTGGAAACCTCCTACACTAAGTTGCCCCTCATAAGTTTTTAATAAAACCCCTTTGTTTGATAATTTAATGAGATTTCCTGCTCTTACGCCATCACTGAATGCTACGACTCCATAACCTTGGATCAAATAAATGGCAAAAACAAGAATTCCTAAGCCTAGAAAGCCCAGTAATAAACGTTTGAAAAACTTACTGATAGATCTTTTGCCTTCGTTGACTACGTTTTCAAATTCACTCATTGGTTGTTTTATTTTAATGTAGATTATTTAGGTTGACTTGTCCTATTAAGTCACCTTTCCTCAAATTTAGGGCTTATTCAAGTGAGGGCAAAGAAAAGCTTAATCAAAAGCAATCAATCTTTGGTCTGCAATAGAAGATAATACTTTAAAAGAATTGCCATCCCATGTACCAAAAACACTAATGGGATTTTCGAGGCTTAGTACAATAAGTTGCCAAAATACCTCTTGCTTGTATTGAGCATTAAGAGGAAGTGCTTTATTATTACTGTCAACTAGCCAAAAACGCTCCTTTTTAATAATTTTAACATTATTGAGTAGTACAGGAATGGATTTAAGAAATGGATTTTGGGCAATTTTATTGGAGAATTGATTTAAAAATACATTGATTGTGTTAAAGCCACCTTCTCCTTCAAAAGCTCCATGAAAAGGATGTCTGTGTTTTAAGACGGCACGTACTTGTTGAATGCCAGGATAAGGTATAAGTTCTCCTTCATAAATTTTTCCTGTATCATAACGGTCTTCAAAATCTCCATTGCCCCATACATAATCTAATAAGAGGAAAATTCCTTTGTTTTTTTGACCATATATCCATGTATAGCGAGCTTGCAATCTGTCTTGGGTTGAAAAAGACTGACTTAATACCAACCAAAGGTCGAGCATACCATTTTGTTGTAATAAGTCATTGCGTTTTATATTTACACCACTCGTAAGTAATAAATAGTCCTGTAAGCCATCTGATAAAGTTTCAAACTTACTATAAGATTTAGCTACTAAATACAATCTACTTATCTCTTGAAGTAAAAAGGTATGCCAATCTTCTTGTTGTTGTATGGTTTTAAAAGAACGGATGGTTCTGGCGAGCTCACCTAACTGAGCATTTACCATTCTGCTGGCTAGTTCTTCCCAGTATTCTTCTTCCTGCCCATCTAGTGTAGCTAATCCCTGGTTAATGAGTTCTTCGAGCCACTGTTCGAGTTCCAGTGCCCCGTCTTTCATTTTTCGTAAACGACTCTCTTTGATGTTAATCGTCATCTACTACCAAGATTCCAAGTGCATACATTGCTTTTTCGGATGCCGTTTGCTCTGCACTTTTTTTGTTAAAATCATCTGCAGTACCCATTTTCTGACCATTCACGACTACTGCAACCTTGAAGCGATCTCTTTTTTCAAATTTATACCTGGCCAAGAGTTTATAGCTAACTGATTGCCCATTTTTTTGGCACCATTCCAACAATCTACTCTTATAATTCTCATCCAATGTTTCCAACTCATGAACGTCAACGTAATTTTTCAAAATTTTACGTATGACGAAGTTCCTTGTTTTGGTATAGCCAGCTTCAAGATAGACAGCTCCAACTAGTGCCTCTACAGCGTTCCCCAGCATGGAACGACTCAGTCGCATATGATTATACTCCGATAATAATACATCGAGCCCCATTTTATCTCCAATTTTATTCAGAGATTTTCTTTGTACAATTTTTGAGCGCATTTTTGTTAAGAAACCTTCATCTCTGTTGGGATATTTTTTAAAAAGGTATTCTGCTATAATTGTCCCCAAAACGGCATCACCCAGGTATTCGAGTCGCTCATTATTTTGCATAGCATATGCTTTTTCAGCATTACTGGTAGACTTATGGGAAAAAGCGAGAATGAAAATATTGAGATTAGCAGGTACGAAACCAAGCAGAGGAGTGAGCTTTCTAGCAAATTGCTTATCGCTAGAAAGGTAAAAATTGTAGAATTTTCTGATAATTCTTAGCACTTCTTATATAATTATAATCATGCCGTTTTTTTAAACGGCAAATAATTGAATATTGGATACCTAGAACTTGATTATTCTTCATCGGAGGTTAAAAACAACCGATAAGAAAGGGTTCTAAGTCGCCAAAACAACTTATTACTGACTGTCCAACTCAATAAGAATGAGACAACCAAACTCAATGGAAACCTTCCAAATTGAGTATTAAAAAGTGATAATTATTCAGTTTCAGGCTAGAAAGGAAGATGAATATAGAATAGTCGTAAGGGAATTTATATTCTTTAATGTAGCTCTCTATCTTCAAGAACTACATTAAAAAACCGGGTAAATTCTTCTTTACCAGCTAACCATCTGAAACATTATCAATGAAGTTGTTTAATAATTCCTGATGTGTTGCTTGTTAATTGCTTGGAAGTCAAGACAAAGCTTCTTTTTTGTTTCGTCCGTACGGACGAGGACAGAAAATAGATGCCGTATTGGCTTTCAATGAGTTGTCAAGTGTCCATTAAGGAGTTTTTAAACGACTTCAATATGCAAAAGCCATCAAATTACATCATGATGGCTCTTACAAGGACAAATTTATGATAATAATACTATTTCACAAACTATTTAAACTTTCTGAAAATAACAGAAGAGTTGTGGCCTCCAAATCCAAAGGTATTACTCATGGTGACATTTACCTCTTTTTCCTGAGCTTGGTTGAGTGTCAAGTTCAATTTTGGATCAATATTTGGATCTGCAGTGAAATGGTTGATAGTAGGAGGAATAAAGTTATTTTGGATACCCAAAATACATGCAATTGCTTCAATGGCACCTGCTGCTCCCAATAAATGACCAGTCATAGATTTGGTAGAGCTGATGTTTAAATTGTAAGCATTGTCTCCAAATACTTGCTGGATTGCTTTGATTTCGGCTATATCTCCAAGTGGAGTTGAAGTACCATGTACATTGATGTAATCTACTTCAGTAATATCAACCTGAGCATCTTTCATGGCCATGATCATTACATTCTTTGCTCCTAATCCTTCAGGATGAGGCGCAGTAATGTGATGAGCATCGGCAGTAGCACCACCACCAATGATTTCTGCATATATTTTTGCTCCTCTTGCCTGAGCATGCTCTAACTCTTCTAATACCAATGCACCCGCACCCTCACCCAAAACGAAACCGTCACGATCAGCATCAAAAGGCCTTGAAGCTGTTGAAGGATCATCATTTCTGGTAGATAATGCTTTCATGGCATTAAAACCCCCAATACCTGTTCTGGTAACAGCCGCTTCAGATCCACCGGTAAGTACTATTTTATTACGTCCCAGGCGAATGTAATCAAAGGCTGAAATAATAGCATGAGAAGAAGAAGCACAAGCTGAAACAGTTGCATAGTTAACGCCCCTAAATCCATATTTTATAGAAATAAGACCTGCTGCTATATCAGAGATCATTTTAGGAATCATAAAGGGATTGTACCTTGGTGTTCCGTCACCTACTGCAAAAGTTTCTATTTCTTTTTCAAGGGAAGTAAGTCCACCAATACCAGAAGCCCAAATTACACCTGCTTGATCTTTATCTACATTATCTAAAATGGCATATAAGCCCGAATCTTGTAGTGCTTCCTGTGCAGAAACGAGTGCATATTGAGAAAAAATATCTACTCTTCTAGCTTCTCTTCTTTCTATAAAGTCTTCAACTTTAAAATCACTTACCTCACAAGCAAATTGAGTTTTAAACTTTGAAGCATCAAAATGAGTGATATGATTTGCTCCACTTTTACCATTTTGAAGGCCTTCAAGAAAAGCATTTAAGTTATTACCGATAGGAGTTAAGGCACCTATACCTGTAACGACAACCCTCTTCATATGATGTTAATTATTAATCTAAGAAATGATAGAACCTACTAAGTTCTATTTTTGAAAGATGATTCAGAAGGGATTTGGTGTGTAAGAGCAAGAAAAGAAAATTTACCAATACTAATACACACCAAAAAAACATTAGAAAAGCAATTACATTTCGCTTTCCAAATATTTGATAGCATCACCCACTGTTTGGATGTTTTCAGCTTGATCATCAGGAATGTTGATATCAAATTCTTTTTCAAATTCCATGATCAATTCAACTGTATCTAGTGAATCTGCACCTAGATCGTTAGTAAAGCTAGCTTCAGGTGTCACTTCTGACTCCTCAACTCCTAACTTATCAACGATGATTTCAGTTATTTTTGCTGCAATGTTAGACATAAATATGACATTTAATATTTTACAAATGCTTCTGCAAAGAAAGCTATTACAATTTTCAATACCAAAGTTTTTAATTTTTTTTTCAATTGACGATAACTTTGGTAAAGGCTATTAATTTGCACAAATCCAAAAGTTACTTTGTCTTTGTTCTTCCTATTTGATTCTAATTAAAATCAAATTTAGTTTTTGTAGGGCAAATCATTTTTTATTAGGCACGCCAAAATTAGATTTTTTTGCCATTTTATTTAGTTTTACTAGAATTAAGTTGCGTAATGCCAATCAAAAAACTTTCCTATTTGGCATTTATAAAGGATAAATGTAAATTTACTAATGTATTGTGTAAAAAATACACTTAGTAATATGGATCAAATACAAGCACCCAAATTTGAAGAAATGCCATCAGAAAAAACTCAAACTTTACAAATAGTTGACCATCAGAACACTAAGATTGTAGCCACTGTTGGTCCCGCTTCTAACTCCTACGAAAAACTGGTAGAACTCATCGAGGCCGGAGTTGATGTTTTTAGACTCAATTTTTCGCATGGAACACATCAAGATCATTTAGAAGTAATCAATAAGATTACTATGATCAATGAACAATATGGTTTGCATATTGGAATCCTTTGTGATCTACAAGGCCCCAAATTAAGAGTTGGGCAGATCGAAAACAATGCACTTGAAATCAAGACTGGTGATATACTCACCTTTGTGAATGAAGAATGCATTGGAACAATGGAAAAAATTTACATGAGCTACAAACAATTTGCCAGTGATGTAGAGGTAGGAGAAAGAGTTTTGGTAGACGATGGGAAATTGGTGCTTGAAGTAGTTGAAACCAACAAAGTAGATACCGTTAAATTGAAAGTACTTTTTGGTGGAGTGCTTTCTTCCAGAAAAGGGGTCAACCTTCCTAATACTAATATTTCTTTGCCATCTCTTACACCTAAGGATGAAAAGGATCTTGAATTTATTTTGACTCAACCTGCCAATTGGGTTGCACTTTCATTTGTAAGGTATAAGAAAGATATTGAAGATTTAAGAGCAAGATTAGATGCTGCTAATCATCCTGCTAAAATCATGGCCAAGATTGAAAAGCCTGAAGCCATCGAAAACCTTGATGGAATTATCAGTGCATCTAATGGTATCATGGTAGCGAGAGGTGATTTGGGGATAGAAGTACCAATGGAAAGATTGCCTGTTTATCAAAAAGAAATCA
>JBCBCD010000481.1:0-5713 GCA_038530915.1 Bacteroidota bacterium | reverse complement strand
AGACAAAATCTTCTCGGTCAAAATGCAAAACTTATTTTTTTAGTTTTACTAAGTTGGAAAGTTAAGCAATTAGACCATTAAAGAATATCACTTATTGTGATCTACTCACCAATTGAATAATAATTTACTAAATATACTCCGTTTTTACCCAAATTGTTGTCCGAAACCGAGTTTAAACAGCATTTTAACGATATTCTAACAAAGATGTCTCCTCATCTCTCATTGGTCATGGGTCATAGGTCATCTCTCATTGGGTTATTGGGTAAAATGCATGTTAAAATGAAAAGGGCCTAAAAACCCAGCCAGCGTGGCATTGGACTTTTAGACCCTTTATATGATCATTCAGACTATTTCAAAATGGAGTTGAAATAGGCGGATAAGATTTTATTACAAAAGTGGAGCAATTACCAAAGCCACTACAGACATCAACTTCAACAAGATGTTCAAAGCTGGTCCGGAAGTATCTTTGAATGGATCACCTACTGTATCACCTACTACAGCCGCTTTGTGTGGCTCAGATTTCTTGTAGTAAGTTTGACCTTTGATGTCAACACCACCTTCGAACATTTTCTTAGCGTTGTCCCAAGCACCACCTGCGTTAGATTGGAAGATAGCCATCAATACACCAGTAACGGTTACACCAGCCAATAGACCACCTAACATTTCAGCACTACCTAAGAAACCTACTAAAGCAGGAGAGATAACAGCAATCAAACCCGGTAAGATCATTTCGCGAATAGAAGCTTGTGTTGAAATCTCAACACACTTGCTGTATTCTGCTTTACCATCAGCTGCTCTGAATATTTCCTGATCTTCTTTGCTCCAGGTAGAAACATCTTCGCTCTCATTGCGACGCATTGCATCCAAAGCGTTCTTCAATTCAGGAATGGTTTTGAACTGTCTTCTTACCTCCTGGATCATATCCATTGCTGCTCTACCCACAGCCCCCATGGCTAGAGAAGAGAACAAGAATGGAAGCATACCTCCCAATAACAAACCAGCCATTACTACTGGTTTAGAAATATCGATAGAAGTAATATTTGCAGTTGTCATGAAGGCAGCGAAAAGAGCCAATGCAGTCAATGCTGCAGAGCCAATTGCAAAACCTTTACCAATAGCGGCAGTTGTGTTACCTACAGCATCTAATTTATCCGTACGCTCACGTACTTCACTTGGTAATTCACTCATTTCTGCGATACCACCTGCATTATCAGAAACTGGTCCATAAGCATCAACAGCCAACTGAATACCAGTATTAGAAAGCATACCTACAGCAGCGATAGCAATTCCGTATAGTCCTGCAAACTCATAAGCACCGATAATGGCAGCTGCAAGGATTACGATAGGAATAGCTGTCGATTGCATACCTACACCTAAACCTGCGATGATGTTGGTAGCAGCACCAGTCAACGATTGATCTACTATTGAGTTGACAGGCTTTGTACCTGTACCTGTGTAAAATTCCGTAACAATACCAATCAGTAAACCTGAAACCAATCCAATAATAACGGCCCAGAAAACGCCCATAGCTGAGTAGTCTATCCCGCCAGAAGTCCAAGTAGCTGGCAACATCCATGTTACGATTCCAAATGTAGCTGCCAACATTACCCCTGCAGCGATGAATTCTCCACGATTCAAAGCTTTTTGAGGATCACCACCTTCTTTTACTCGTACAAAGAAGGTACCCAAAATAGATGTTACTATACCTACACCAGCTAGTACCAATGGAAGTAAGACAGCGTTCAAACCACCAAACTGATTAGTAGATTCAAAGCCAGTTATGCCAATAAATGTTGCACCCAATACCATGGTACCGATGATAGAACCTACATAAGATTCAAATAAATCGGCTCCCATACCGGCAACATCACCTACATTATCACCTACGTTATCTGCAATAGTAGCAGGATTCAATGGGTGATCTTCAGGAATACCTGCTTCTACTTTACCTACTAAATCCGCTCCTACATCAGCAGCTTTTGTATAGATACCACCACCAACACGTGCAAATAAAGCGATAGAGGAAGCACCAAATGAGAATCCAGTAATTACTGTGATGATTTTATTTATGTCCCATCCCATATTAGAGTAAACCAAGAATAGAACGCTCAATCCTAAAACACCAAGACCAACAACGCCAAGGCCCATAACTGATCCACCAGCAAAAGCCACTTCTAAAGCTTTACCTAAGCTTGTTCTTGCAGCATTGGTTGTTCTAACATTAGCCTTAGTCGCTACTCTCATCCCAATAAACCCAGCCAAGGCTGAACAAATTGCACCTAAAATGAAAGAAACAGCAATAAGGAAACTTGATTTTTCAGAATCTGCAGTTACTCCTAACAGGATCGCAACTGCAATTACAAAGATGGAAAGTACACGGTATTCAGCTCTTAGGAAAGCCATCGCACCGTCTGCGATATTTTTTGCGATAATACCCATCTGTTCGGTTCCTACCTCTTGCTTAGAAACCCAAGCAGAACGCCAAAAAGTGTACAATAAGGCAAGGACACCAAATGCTGGTATAGCAAAAGTTAAAGTCTGTTGCATAGTCAAAATTTCTTTTTTTCTCAAAAAAAAACGACTCCACCAATGCGACTGAGTGAAGTCGTTGCTGGTTTTTCGTTCGGTGGACAAAACTAAAGCAATTTATTGGCTTGTCCAACATATTCATCTAGCTCAATGGGTGAACGAGATAATATTTTAAATACATAAACAAATATAGATAATTATATGTATTTATTACGCAGTAATTTTGTTGTAATCAATTGAGTGTGAGAAAAAAATACCTTGATCTAATTACCCTATTTTGGCGAATATCCTTTGGTGATACCTAAATCTATTAATTTGGAGTGGGATTGACTTTATTTTCATTGTTCATTATTCATTGTTCATTAGTTTTTATTTGGCTTCCAAAAAAAGTCTCCACAATCCACCTGTTTGATCATCATATTGATTAAAGGGCTGGCTTTAAGTCCACAGATATCCGTTTCAGCAAATAAATAAAAGCTCGCAGAACCTCTCTTGAGGTCATTTGCACCAGGTACATATTGACGTGCTTGATCAAATTGAATAGTACCAGTTAAGATATTTCCGTCTGCATCTTCAAAATGGCCGTCACCATCGGGTGTTACCCATCTTACCCTATCATGTTCTACACCAGTAACACTTGCTTTTAGTAGTGCTAAACGCAAAGGTCTTGTAAGGCAAATTTTTACTTTTTCAATAACTTTAATTTCAACATCATCTACAACAACATTTAATTCAATTTCAGCGGTTGCAAAGCATATGTCTCCGTTTTTTTCAGCAACTCTAACAAAAACAATATTTGAACCAGTTGAGTAATTGGCAGGATCACTAATTAATCCAGAGGTACTATTTATTGAATTAGGAAGTTGTGTATGAAAAGTCATCAGTTTACCATCACTTTCCGTAGTTATTAATTCCCCTACAGTAAAATCTGAATCAATTGCATTGGATAGGATAGTTAGGTCGAAGGTGGCTTTACCATTGGATTCTTCACAAACGGTCACAACTTGAGGGTTGACATTCAATACACAATTCGCTCTAAAGCCTGCATCTAATGAAGGGTCATTATTATTAATGTTTTGGGTGCTAAACTCAATAACTGGCAAGCCTTTGACCAAATCATCAAAGGTTTCATCAGCCACCATTATATCGCTGTCTCTTTGATCAGAACGATCACCTGAATCCACATCTTTTAAAGTGAGGATAAATTCATCCGGACCGCCTAAGTTGAGTACACTATTAGCAAACTGACCATCCGTACCAAAAGCGATCACATAATCGGTGGAGGGTAGCAAGCCATCTACCTGAGTAAATTCATACTGCCCTTTGAAACCTGAACTTCCTGTTACATCTTCTGCAATCTTTGTTAAAGATCCATCATCCTTCACCTGATAAAGTATTACATTTACCCCATCTAAAAACTCATCATTGGCATCCTGAATTCCATTTTTATTGATGTCATTAAATACCAGATTAGAAACTCTTAGGTCACCTGGAGAGCAAAGTAATTCTATATCCCCCAAACCTGCAGATTTGGCAAAAGTAGCAGCACCTCTATCACCATCCCTATATATCTCATAGGTTCTTTTTGCTTTTCCATCAAAATTATCATACCAGGCTAATCCACCGGAAAAACTTCTTACCGGATCCATTACATTCAATAAAATCTCATTGTTACTAGGGTGTAAAGCCAATCCACCATGTGCAGTCTCAGAGTGTGCTGTAATAAATGCATCCTGGTAGTAAAACTCTCCTCCACATGGTCCCTCGCCATTATTTTTTCCGGCACTCGAGCTGTAACCTACTTCCGCATTTTTTTCTATAAGTAATGTCCCATTATTGTTGTAGGCTCTAAGTACATCTCCCCCTACATTTCCCTTGTAAGTAGATCTATCATTGGGATAATCAGTACTGTAATTGTAAAACCCTACTTGATGACCAGCACGATCGATGAACGCAAAAGTGAAGTTGCCAAAAATGTCGATCTCTATATCACTCAATATCGGTTGTGGATAACATACTTCTTGATTATTACCAACTATGGTCAAATCAAAAAAATCATCTACCCATGGATTCCATTGTTCACATGTTGCCGGAGCTTTATCCCCTAAGAAATCTACCGGACTCCCTTTGGGATACCCCAATGGAAAACTCAATAATGTCTCCCAAGAGTTTGTACTGGGTATGTACTTGTAGACCGTAGCACTCATATCTTCTCGTTGCTGTGTACTTTGTGCAGAACAAACTCCACCTACATAGATCACTCCCTTTGAATATTTCAAAGCCCAAGGTCGCCAATCACTATTAGCTGTACAACCTGGATCCGGGATATCAAGTTTCGTTGCCCCTTGTGGTACATTTGTTTGTGGATCATTTTTAATGATTACAAGCGTACGTTCTCTCAAGTTAACTACAAATAAGGAGTCTGCATCATCAGAAATGTCCATATCTCCTAAACTCCATTTCCCAACTTTATCAAAGACAGATACATCCCAACTAGGGATGATTTGTGCATTTCCTGCTCCCGGTAGGAAATTCTCTGGTGCATTAGCTTCATCAAAGCGATTGATAACATTCTCATCACCAGTATCCATTCCATACGTCGCCTTGAGGTCCACATATAAATTGGTATTACCAGTAGGAGTACTATTTTCAATGTCTGAAGCATCCACCTTATAAATTGCTCCTAGTCCATCAGGTCCCCATCCTGCATGGCGCTTTAAAAGAGCTGAAGTAAAAACCGTCTTTGTGAATCTATTGTAAGCAACTCCCCATGTTGACCCTATTTCTCCCGCAGATGCTATGCTTTTTTTCAAGGCTGCATCTGTACCAGCTGCATCATACGGGACTACAATCAATGCATCATCATCAGCCACTCCACTCCCAACAGCTAATGGATCTCCTTTGGCATAACAAGGAACAACTACGTAAGGCGTTTCATCACAGAAATCAGCGGCTTGAGCCAATCCAAAGTTGACATCGCAATCTCCTATGGATTTAAATTGTATAGAAACTCCATCATTGTCTTCACCCACTCCACTGTAAAACCCATCCGGAGGTAGGTCAAAGAATTCTACCCTCACCTTTGTTCCATTTGGTAAATCCGTATTAATAGACAATTAACCATTATCTGCATTTCTAGTAGATCCATTTGAAGTATTGGTTTGTTCTTATACTTCAACACTTT
>JBCBCD010000480.1:0-5720 GCA_038530915.1 Bacteroidota bacterium | reverse complement strand
CTTGATGCAAAATCCATCTTTTTGTTCTAATAAAACTATTTTAGAATAAAGTCTATTCAAAATTGGGAAGGCGTTTTTCTACAAATGCCTGAAATCCTTCCCTTGCATCAGGCGTATCATACAACTCATCAACCAATCGTGCTTCTAAATCAAGACTTTCAGGTATACTCATACCATGACTTTGATTGCAAAATCGCTTGATCTGCATCATAGCATGTATTGGTCCCTGAGCTAATCTTTCAGCAAAATCTCGAACTTCTTTGTCGAAGGTGTTTTTTGAAAAAATACGATTGACCAGTCCGTAATCATAAGCCTGCTCAGCTTGGATTGAATGGCCGGTTAATAGTAGTTCCATAGCACGGCCTGCTCCGATCAGATGAATTAACCTTGCCGTACCTCCATTTCCAGGAATCAATCCCAGCTTGATTTCCGGTAACCCCAAATGATAATTTCCTTGAGCTGCTAATCGCAAATCACAAGCCATCGCCAGCTCCAAACCGCCACCCAATGCATGGCCTTGAATAGCTGCAATGAATATTTTTTGGCTGTTGCTTATGGCACTACTCACTTTTCTGGCAATTGTTACCATAGCTTTATTTTCCTGCACAGTATTATTGACAAAAACTTTGATATCAGCACCTCCACAAAAGAATTTTTCAAGCCTACTTTTCAATATAATTACCTTGAGTGTAGGATCTTTTTCTACTGTGTGAAGCGTCTCTAATAGCTGTTCAAGGAAGTTCACTTCATAACCATTGGCCGGAGGTTTATTGAGCGACAAATAAGCTACCCGATTAAGCTTTTCAAGTAATATGGTTGACTGCTCAGACATACTGCTTATTATTTTGGTTCAAATCCTCTGGCAATAGGTAATAATTCATCTGCTTCTGGTATTCCATCTTCACCTCCCAAGCCCGGGAAATATCGATAATAATTGGCCCAGCCATATTTTTGCTTGCTTTCCATTGCCTCAGCTCCAATCGCTTTGATTTTTTCTAGTTCTTCTTTTTGGTTGGCGACCAAAAGCATATATCGGTTAGCGGAAACTTCTTCATTTTTCTCATTCAAAAGGCTTAACTCAAGATAGAATTGATCACCTAATTTTCCAGTTACTTCACTTGTGAAATCACCTATCTCAAAAGCACTATCTTTTGGAATAGCTTCTACTGCTATCTTCTTTTCTTTAATAATGTTGCCACGATTATCTAAGAGTTGAATAGAAGCTTGATGATTTGAAAAAACATCATAGTAATCATTAACGATCCATACTTTAGCTGAAAAGGTTTCATCGGGGAGCCATCTCCGTTTTTCAAATTGTAAGCTGATCAATAGAGGCTGGAAAGCCCTCTGAACATCGAAAAAGGATTGCTTCTTCTCTTGGTAATAATCAACAATTCCCCATTTCATGTCCGGTGCAAAAGTGATGTAATGGCAAATAGTTACTGCACTGGTTTTAGGTTTTCTTCTTCTGAAATGTTCCAGGGCATATTGGAAAATAGCGCCCTGTGCTACTTGAGTTGCTTCTACAAATTCCTCTAGTGATCCCAAGGCTTGTGTGCCTAATACCTCGTAATTTAAAGTTCTAAAAACATCAAAATCTGCCCAGTGATGTCCCCAGCTTGGACCTGGAGGCCAGATTTCATTTTCAGGGATAAATTTTTTGATGCTTTCAATATTGGGACAAGAGGAAATAGCCAGTTCAGGAATCACGGCATAGTCTAGGCTGGGAAAATATGTTTCCATTACCCATTCGCCTTCACCATAAAACAAATCATTAGCATGGTAGCTTTCATTGGGTTTAAAGCCAAGACTCTGACTTACATCATCACTTAAAGGAGAAGCCGGAATGTACTGTAAATGATGATAAGGTCGAATGCTTTCACCTAGTTCAAGCATAAAATTCAGATTGTGTTGCCGATTGGCTGCCGTCATAAAAATCTCTTCCCCACCTTCCAGGATGACCAAACAAGGATGATTTCTAATTTGCTTCACTACATTGATGGCTTCATTAAAAACAGCTTGCTTGAATGTTTCTTCTTCTGGTAGGGATAAGCTTGCAATAGGAAGAACATCCTGCCAAACAGTAATACCTGCTTCATTACAAAGTTGATAAAACAATTCAATTTCTGTGGGGTGCCAGCCAAATATACGTAGGTTATTTAAGTTGGCTTCTTTGGCCAATTCTATGAGCTTTTTGTATTTATGAGGATGAGCACGACCCATAAAAATATCAGGTGGTCCTCCCCATGTACCTGATCTCATAAAGTGCCTTTTACCGTTGATCATGACCGTCCACGGATTTTCTACTTGATCAGTAGTAAACCCCGGATTCATCTCCATTTTTATTTCACGGATACCGAAAATGGTTTCTTTTTGATCCAGTAGTTGATTAGAAGAAGTAATGGTTATCAAAGCTTTGTATAAATTTTGGTCCCCCAAATCCCAGGGATACCAAAGCTGTGGATCTTCAATAGAGAGCGTGAAATTAATGTTATTATTGCCGGTAGGGATAGTTCGAGTAAATTGTTTTGTGATTTTCTCTGATTTAAAATTAGCTCCTTGGACAGCAATATCAATAATGAGTTCGTGATTCTGATCATCTTTGTTGTCTAACTCCAATTCTACATTTAAATGTGCTTGCTTAGTTTCAATTTGAGAGTTGATATAGGTGTTCTCAATGGTAACATCACCAGTAGCCTCTATATAGACGGGTTTCCAAATTCCGGTGGGAGGGAGGCTGACCCAATAGTCACCATGCCAGGCAGGTTTTCTCCCTGCTACTTGACTATATCTCCGTGGTGCAGGGTGTAGGCGAATCATCAAGACATTGGTTCCAAACCTCAAGGTATTGAAATTGACGTAGTCTGTGATGTCATATTTGTGAATGCTAAACATACCTTCTTGGGTACCTAAAAGTTGACCATTGAAGAAAACATCACAAGCGTAATCCACACCTTCTAGTACTAGCTGGATTCTTTTACCTCGCATTTCGGCGGGAATATCAAACTGTCTTTTGTACCACCATTCTAATTCAGGTACCCACTTGGCTTTCATGCTATTTCTTCCAAAGTGAGGATCTTCTATGCGACCAGCTCGCCATAGATCGGTGTAAACATCACCGGGCACTTTAGCATAAGCCCAGTTAAAAGCATCGCCTGTGATATCATATGGCAATTGATGAAATCCCAATCTTACTCCTTCACCTGGTCTTATCCCTTCCATTTGCCAATTATTACCGCTGAGGTCAAAGACTATTTTGTCCTTCATTTTTTATGGTTTGTCTTAGGTATTCACCTATTGTTTTTAAAATTATAGTTCAAATTCTTCGACTATTCTTTTGTTGTGTTCATCCAATATTGGAGCTCCTAAAGCGGATCGTAAATACTCTTCATTAATAGTGATTGGGCAACGAGTAGTATCATAAGTATATCCATCGCTCATGCTTACCTTTTGAATCATTTCCAGGACTTGGAAGGCTTCGGTATCAAAAAGTTGCTTCCAATTTAAAACATTAGCACACCAAAAATCTGCTGGTTCGAGTAGTTGTAACCAATATTCAGTGGTATGACCGAGAAGGTGATCAGCCAGTAAGGCTTTAATCTCATCTCTTTGGTTGTACCAACTTTCTGTAGCTGTATATTGATCTAATGCAGAACAGCCCAATATTTTCCCTAAATCAGGGATAGCACCCATTGCAAGGGCCAGGTAACCATTTTGAGTTTGATAAATTCCGTAAGGTGCACCTAAATAGGCATGAGCATTATTGCTTGAGGTACGTTCAGTAGCTTGGCCACCGTCATGAAAATAAGTAGTTATGGATTCAAATTGGAATTCTAAAATGGATTCAAGCATGCTGACTTCTACCAGACCTCCCTTTTTAGTTTTATTCCTTCTGATTAGACATCCTAGTAAACCTTGAGCCATATGTGCTCCTGCAAGTAGATCTACAACAGCAAGACCAAGGGGGATCGGTCCATCTTTTGCATTGCCGCTTAATTGTGTCAAACCAGATAAAGCTTGTAACAGAAGATCTTGCCCCGCTTTACTTTTCCATGGACCCTCTTTTCCATAACCTGAAATTTCACCATAGATGATGTTTGGATTAATTGCTTTTACCCTTTCATAATCAAAACCCAGTCTGTCTATTACTCCTGGTCTAAAATTATGTATAAAGACATCTGCCTTCTTAATTAGTTTTCTTAGTTTTTCTTTATCTGTTTGGAGCTTTAGATCCAAACTGAAGCTCTCTTTATTTCTATTGATGGCATTGAATAAAGAGGAGGTTCCATTCATGATTACATTGGACACATAGTGTTGTCGACAGATATCACCCGTTTTAGGTTTTTCTATTTTGATGACTCTTGCACCTAAATCTGCTAAACGTAGACTGCAAGAAGGACCTGAAAGAAATTGGCTAAGGTCGAGTACCAGTATGTCTTGTAACGGTTTCAACATTTTATTTGCTATAGTTTAAATTCCGCTTCAATTTTCATATTGTCTTCTCCTACTTTGGGTGCGGCTTTCTGAGAAAAAATTCTATTGCCATCGATTCTAATTGGACAACGAGTAGTCTTAATTTGCTCACCCTTTGAGGTGACTACCTCTTGCATCATTTCAAGTACTTTAAAAGCTTCGTGATTGATGAGGTCTTTGTATTCATAGATTGGAGCACACCATACATCGGCTGCTTCGAATATCTCTAGCCAATATTGCGTGGACTTTTGGCTAAAGTACTGATTGATAAATTGCATGATTTCATCTCTATGGTCAAACCAAGTGCTTGGTACTTGAAATCGATCCGTCAATTGAATGCTCATTAAGTCAGCCAATTTATCTAAAGGAATCATGGCAATGGCAATGTGGTGATCTAAAGTTTCATAGATGCCATAAGGTGCACTCAGGTAGGGATGTGCATTTCCCCGTACCGCTCTTTTGGGTACTTGATTGCCATCATTCAGAAAAGTTGTAAGCACTTCAAATTGTAGGTCTAAAGCAGATTCTAGTAAACTAACTTCTACTTTAGCTCCTTTGCCCGTTTTTTGTTTTTGGAAAAAAGCAGCCAATAAGCCTTGGACAAGATGTGTTCCTGTAAACATGTCTGCTACAGCCAAACCCATAGGAGTGGGGGGATCATTTTGATTTCCTGTCAGATAACACAAACCGGATAAGGCTTGAATGAGTAGATCTTGACCGGGCTTTTTGGCCCAAGGTCCTTTAGGCCCATATCCACTCACTACGCCGTATATGATAGATGGATTTATTTTTTCTATATTAATATAATCTAAGCCATACTTTTCCATTACGCCAGGTCTAAAGTTGTGCGTCATAATATCTGCATGTGCAATTAGCTGTTTGATTTTTGCTAAATCTTCTGCATCTCTTAAGTTGGCACTGTACGATTCCTTATTTCTATTGATGGTGTGAAAAACCAGGCTATCGTTTTCTATAAATAAGTTTTTGATGGCTATTTGTCTACCTGATTCACCCTTAATAGGTCTTTCAATTTTGATGACTCTCGCACCCATATCTGCTAGCTTTAGACCAGCTGATGGGCCTGCCATAAACTGAGCAAATTCCAAAACCAGAATACCTTCTAAGGGCAGCATAAAATCTTGATTTAATTGATTTGAAGTGACTGAATGTATAGTTCGTTTAGTCCGTCTAGTATCTTTTGTGGACTACCTCCATTCATCATATAATCTCTTATGGGGGCACCTGCA
>JBCBCD010000479.1:0-5729 GCA_038530915.1 Bacteroidota bacterium | reverse complement strand
TGAAGTCTTCAGGTGGATGGGGTTTTGGTGGCGGTGGTGCAGGTGATCAAGGTGCTGGCGGCGGTGGTGGTTATTCTGGAGGTGCTGGCGGCGGTGCTTTTGGTAGAGGCGGTGGTGGTGGTAGTTATACCCACCCGGAATATACTTTCAACGATATTAAAAAAGCCGGAGGCAATGACAAGAATGCCGAAAACGGTAAGTTAGCTTATACCTTTTATGAAGTTTGTGATGATAATGTCATTACCGGTTTTGAATACATCAGTTTCATCTGCGAAGAAGATGGTCCAGGGAGAATACAATTACTTCCCAATCTTACGGAGACAGCTTGTGGTACACAATTAGAATATGAATTGGAACCCAACAATGGCCACAATTACTTTGGCAATGGTATTTTCCGCAATGTTAAAGCAGGCACTTATAGGGCTTTACTAGTGGATAAAGCAACGGGACAAATCGTTCATGAAAAGCAAATTGTGGTGGAAACCAACTTCGACGTTCCATTAGCAAAGTGTAAAAATATCACTGTTCAACTTCAAGATGGAACCTATACCAATCGAAACATACACAACTTGATGGACAATGGCTCTATAGCAGCCAACTCTTGTCACGATCCCATTAGATTGGAAGCTTCACAAGAGACCTTTGACTGTTTAGACCTGGGGGAAAGGCTTGTGACCTTATCCGTTACTGGCGACAATGGAAGTGTAGGTGTATGTGGCTCACTTGTTACTGTCGAAGTTGCGCCAGAAGACCTTCCCATGGCTTCTTGTAAAGAGGATTTTACTGTAGAACTTTCAAATTCTGATGTTGCCATTACTCCTGAAATGATCAACGACAATCCCCGTTTGGGTGGCTGTTCTGAAAATATGAATCTTTCGGTCAGTCCTACTCTACTTACGTGTAATGAGCTGGGAACCAATGAGATTACCTTGACGATTTCAGACGAGTTTTCTAATACCTCTACTTGTACAAGCAATATTACTCTTGTTGATCCTAGTAGCCCCATAGCACAATGTAAAAATGGAGCAGACCTCCCTCCTATCGTCTTAGATGATACCGGCAATGCTTCCATTGACTATACTTACATTGACAATGGCAGTTCTGACAATTGCAACATCACCTATACATTGAGCCAATCTACTTTTGATTGCACAGACATAGGAGTTAAGGGAATCACTTTGACTGTCACAGATAATAACAATCGCAGCAGAAGCTGTAATACGGGTGTACAAATTGTAGATCAAATTGCACCAACTGCTATTTGTCAAGACTTGACTGTAAGTTTAGACGAGCAAGGTCAGTATGCACTAGATCCGGCTATTCTTGATGGAGGAAGCACTGATGAATGTACAACAGATTTAGATTTTAGCACTACACAAACTGGATTTAACTGTAACGAAGTTGGTGATAATGAACTAACAATAACGGTATCCGATGCAAGCGGCAATAGTTCAAGCTGTACCTCTATTTTGACAGTCGAAGACAATACAGCTCCACAAATCACTTGTAAATCAGAAGTGATCACTTATGAAATAAGTCCTTTTGAAAGTTTCAAACGTGCCCATGCTTTTGAATTAATCGAAACAGCCGAAGATGCTTGCGGGAGTCCGTCTATATTTGACATGAAATTTGACAATGGCAGCTTTCAAACAGCATTTAGTTGTGCTGATCAAGGACAACAAACAATTACCATTAGTGTAGCAGATAGAAATGGGAATATTGCTACTTGTGAAGCTACCGTAGAAGTGATAGACAATACAGTACCTTCTGTTGAGTGTAAAGACATAGAAATTAATTTAGAGGAGAATGTTAGTGTGATGGTTCGTCCAGAAGATATTGACAATGGTTCTTATGACAACTGTGATGAGATATTCTTATCCATTTTAGACACCAAAACCACTTTCACTTTTGAAGACGTTGGAGAACATAGCCTCACACTTCAAGCAATTAATGCAAATAGACAAGGCGGTACTTGTGAAGCTACTGTTACAGTTATTGCAACTCCATCATCAGATGCTGTAGAGGAAGAAATTGCAAACATCACGCCAGAGCAAAATCCTTCTTGTCCTGAATCTATTATAGCTAATGATAATGTAGCCCCCACAGCCTTATGCAAAGATGCTACTGTACAATTGGATGGCCAATCTTCAGTAGACATTTCACCTGAGTTGTTTGACAACAATTCAAGTGACAATTGTGGCATTGTCAATTATAGCCTCAATAGAACAAGCGTCAATTGTGAATTTGTAGGTTCAAATTCTACGATTACTTTAACAGTAACGGATGCAAATGGAAACTCAAGTAATTGTACCTCAAGCCTCAAAGTGGAAGACAACTTCCCTCCTATTGCTCACTGTGATGATGTTACCATACAATTGGATGACAATGGAAATGGAATTTTAACAACTGATCAAGTGGATTTTAGCCTTTTATCCGATGATAACTGTGGCCGTGTTTTCAAAAGATTGGATCAAGCAGAATTCGGTTGTTCAGATGTCGGTCAAGTCACAGAAGTCACTATGACAGTGACAGATGATAGTGGAAATGAAAGTACCTGTACTTCCAATGTCTTAGTAGAAGATAATACAGCTCCGGTGGCTTCTTGTAATGACCTGACCATAGAATTTGATACAAGAAACTTTGTAACGATTACAACTGAGCAAGTCAACAACAACTCTACAGACAACTGTGGAATTGAGCGTGTTTCCCTAAATAAAAATAGAGTGAGTTGCGAAGATAGATTTGACAATAACATTATTTTGACTGTGACAGATGTAAATGGAAACTCTAGCACTTGTCAACCCCAACTTACCATAGTAGATCTTTCTCCTTTTGAAGTAGATTGTGAAGATAGGACGATAAGATTAAATGATGAGAGCTTCGTAGAAATCAGCTTTTGGACTTTAGTTGGAGACAGAACATTTGATGAAGAATGTGACTTGGCTTCTGCAACGATCAGTCAGGATCTATTTACCTGTGGAGACATAGATGATGAACCGGTAAGAGTCACCGTGCGAGCTACAGACAAATTTGGGAATTCCTCTTCTTGTATTTCTCTCGTAACCCTTGAAGATGTTACTGCCCCCTCAGTTTCTTGTATACCAAGAAAAACAATACAACTAAATGCAAACGGAGAAGCTAGCATCCAGCGAAGTGATATCTTTGCAAGTGCCTTTGAGCGGTGTGGCCTTAGAGAGATTAGACTGAGTAAAACAACATTTAATTGTAGTGATATCGGGCTTAATACAATAACAGTAACTGCTACCGATAGAAGTGGAAATATTGGACGTTGTACTACTCGGCTTACCGTTGAAGAAAATCCTACACCAACCGCAAGTTGTCAAGATGCAACAGTCCAGTTAGATGCTTCCGGAAATGGCAGCATCACAGCGGAAGACATTGACAATGGCTCATCTCTTACCTGTGGGACAGTAGACTTATATTTAGATATTACTGAGTTTGATTGTTCCAATATAGGAGAGAATACAGTTACTTTGACAGTTTATAGTGAATGGGAAAGAGATGCTTCATGTACTGCTACTGTTACAGTAGAGGATAATATAGCGCCTCAAGCAATTTGCCAGGATGTAACCATACAAATGGACGCTGAAGGGCAAGCTCAAGTAAGCACTACAGAAATAGATAATGGCTCTAATGATGTATGTGGAATTTTCAGCTTGACCTTGGATCAAACACAGTTTGATTGCTCCAACTTAGGTTCCAATACTGTTACACTGATTGCCACTGACAACAATGAAAACACAAGTACTTGTACTGCAAATGTGAGTGTGGAAGATAATATAGCACCTACTGCTGTGTGTAATAATATCGTAGAAACCATTAGTGCTGATGAGACTAAAACATTTAAGGATGCAGACTTAGATGGTGGTAGTTTTGACAACTGTGGAATTGCATCGATTACAAGTGATCGTACAGCTTTTGCTACTTGCATCGCAACCAATAGGATTCAACCTATTCGTATTACAGTAACTGATCTTTCAGGAAATACGTCCTCCTGTAATTTAAACTTCAGAGCACGTGATATCACCCCACCTACCATAACTTGTAAAGACATCACTGTAACACTAAATGAAAATGGAGTTGCTAGTGTTGGAAGCGTAGATATAGTAGATAGTACTAATGATGACTGTGAAGTTCTGTTCCTAACTGCCTTTGTCCGAAACTTAAGTTGTAGCAATATTGGCGAGCCATTTACAATTGGTCAATCCATTAGGGACCCACAAGGCAATAGAGCGAGTTGTAGTGGAACAGTCACCGTAATTGGTCCAGCACCGATAGCAGAATGTAAAGATGCCAATATACAATTGGATATGGAAGGCAGTGCTAATTTATCAGTAGATCAAATCAATAACGGTTCTAGTGATGTATGTGGAATAGCTAACATTTCACTGGATCAAACACAGTTTGATTGTTCAAATATTGGTTCCAATACAGTTACTTTAACTGTTACCAACGGAAGTGAGCGTACATCTACATGTACAGCAAACGTCAATGTTCTGGCCAACAATACACTTCAGGTTGCATGCAAAGATCTTAGCATTCAATTAGATGTAAACGGTGAAGCGAGTATCAAAGCGGCAGATGTGGATAACAATTCAAGTGATCCCTGTGGAATATCTAGTATTACGTTGGATAAAACAGACTTTAATTGCTCTGATCAGGGTACAAATACTGTGACTCTAACCGTAACCAATTCAAACAACCAATCAGCAAGCTGCACTGCAAACGTAACTATAGAACAAAGTGGCCTCTTACCTGATGGTTTTGTAACCAACTCTATAGGCTTTACAAGTGGAGATGGTTTTTACAACAGTTGTGAAAGAACTTTCGACCTCAATACCTCCAGAACAGCTTCCTTCGATTTTAGAGATGGGCATGGAGAATTTACTTATGTAAGATTAGAAGGTGATTTCTCTTTTACTGCAGAATTGCATAGTCTTAGTTTAAATGGTATAGCCGGATTGATGGTTAGAACGAATGAAAGTATTGATGCACAGATGGGCTGGGTAGGTAAGTATGGTTACGGTATGACTGGTGGTGTAAATTTACATGAAGGTGATCGCGTAATAAATAATAGATCTGGTAGAGCTAGCAGAACCATTATTTTAACTGTTACAAGATCTGGCGATGTCATCACCTTTAAACAAGGCCGACTTACCTTATTAACAGTAAGAATGTCCCTACCTAATACTATTCAAGTAGGGATGTTTTTAAGCAGTAGTGACAATGCTCAAGCTACGGCTCAGTTTAAAAATGTGTCCTTTGAAGAATTTGGTAATATAAGTGCTATTGCATCTGTTCCGCTAACTGATATAGCAAAAAAACAAACGACTCAAGCATTGACTTTGAATGTTTGGCCAAATCCAAGTACAGGCGTGGCAAATCTACAATTGCAATCATTTATTGGGAATACGGCAGTAATAAGAGTCTATGACCTAACTGGAAAAGTAATGTACAGTGACAAGCTAGGCACGGTCTACGAAAATCAATACCAATTGGATTTAAGTAGCTTAGAAGCAGGTATGTATATGATCACAATTGAGTCAGCAGGGCAGCTGGCTAAAAGTAAATGGATCAAGCAATAAACTAGTTTAATTTGTAAGTTATTTACAGCTATTGGCCTAGCTGATAGCTGTAAATAACTTACAAACGATAAGTGGTTGGACAAAAATAAATAGTGTTTTTGATCGATCAGATTTTTGTAGCTG
>JBCBCD010000478.1:0-5737 GCA_038530915.1 Bacteroidota bacterium | reverse complement strand
CTTTTTGCTGCTTTTATTGGTTTTAGTCATGCCTTTGAAGCAGATCATCTAGTAGCAGTAAGCAGTATTGTAACCAAGCGCGAACGTACCATTTTAGCGATGAAAGATGGTGTATTTTGGGGCTTAGGGCATACATCTACCATCGTAATCATTGGTTTACTGATGATCATAGGTAAATTTACCTTCTTGAATGGCTACTTCTCGTATTTTGAGGCGGCAGTTGGAGTCATGTTAATTGTATTAGGTGTATTTAGACTCTATCAATATTTTAAAAATCAAAAACACCTTCATGATTTGATCGATGGGAAAGATAATCACCATTTGGCTTATGGCGTGGGGCTGGTTCATGGGTTGGCCGGAAGTGGAGCTATGATTCTCTTGGTAATGTCTGAAATCCAAGGAGGTTTTAATAGTATAATATATCTTCTGATTTTTGGTTTAGGGTCCGTCTTAGGAATGCTGGTAGCAGCAGGAATACTAAGTCTTCCTTTTTCCAAAAAAATTACAAATAATCAGGCATTACAATTGGTATTGATTATTTTATCCTCCTTATTATGCATCGGTTATGGTACATACGTATTTATTGAAAATATTGTCTAAGGTTTATGAAAAACGTAGCATTGGATATCATTGCGCTTTCCAATAGTGAATCTCATCCCGGAAGCTATGTAGTTGTTCTTAAAGAGCAGAAGGGAGAGAAAAGATTGCCTATTATTATCGGGTCTTTTGAAGCCCAAGCTATTGCATTAGCCCTTCAAGGTATTACAACTAAAAGGCCCTTGACACATGATTTATTCAAAACAGTCATCGAAGAATCAGGTCTAAAAATTAATAAAGTAGTCATTTCAGAAATAAAAGGTGGCGTTTTCTATTCTCTTTTGATTGGTAAAAAAATGGATGGTACTTCATTTGAAGTAGATACCCGTACTTCTGATGCCTTAGCACTCGCCATACGCTTTGGTTGTCCTATTTATACAACCAATGAGGTAATAGAAGAAGCAGGTATCACTTTAGATGAAGAAGTCCCCAAAAAGAACAAGGAACTTCGTGCATTAGATGAATATACCGTTGATGAATTGAAAGAGTTATTGCAGAAGGTTTTAACCAAAGAAGATTATGAAACTGCCTCCCAAATCAGAGATGAAATCAATAGGAAATTAGCGGATAGATAGTTGTGTGTTTTGTGTTTTGTGTTTTGTGTTTTGTGTTTTGTGTAATCAACTATGTAAACATCAGTTTCATGTTTGTCGGGCGTTTTTAATTTTATATTTTCATTTGTGCAACGAAATACATTAAAGCTTATCTTTACAATTTGAAATAAAATTGAATAGACATTTCTATTTGAATAAAGATGATTGATCAGAAGCTTTATCACCCAAATTACGTTTTTCATTACTCCAGCATGCCCAATGATCAACGGGTATCTTTATCAAGAAAGGTACATAATAAGTCCATTGCTTTGAAATATGTTATTGATGGCAGTGAACGATATGAAACAAATGAGGGTAGCTTTTCTGTTAAAAACAAAGACCTATTGGTCTTGCAAGCGGATACTCCATTCGATTGTATTTTTGATGGTTCAAATCCTACGACTAAAGGGATATGCATAGACATCAATAAGAAGTTCTTTACAAAGACAGATCAAGAAGTCATTGGTGCACTATTGATGAATCAAAGCTTATCCATCTCCCCTACTCTATTGGATCAGCAACTCATTAAAATGGAAAATATAGAAGATGCGATGCTTGATCAGAATATCAAATACATCATTTATTTCTTTAAACAATATATTGCTATAGTACATAATACCTATAAGCACATAGACACCTCTTTTAAGAAAAGAGATACTGCCATTCGAAATACCCACTTAATATGGGAAGCAAAAGCGCAGATACAGGAAAACACAAAACAAGGTTTTAGCCTGGATAGAATTGCTCAACTAACGGGCATGTCTAAGTTCCAATTGGCTCGCTTATTTAAATCCAGTTTTGGCTTGACTCCTTTAGAATATCATCATACCATTAGAATCAATAAAGCCAAACAAGAAATAGGCAGAAATCATGATTTCACTACGATTGCTTATTCTTTAGGATATGAAAGCCTGGCTACCTTTAGTAAAAAATTTAAGCAAATAACCTTGATGACGCCCAGTCAATACAAAAAAGCAATATCGAACAAGTAAAAATGTGTTTGCAGTCTTTCTTTTACAAAAAAAAAGGACATGCGAAAGCTTCAATCAACGATAATCATTTTTCTTCTTTGCTTTCTTTGTATTAATCAAAGTAAAGCACAAAAGATTCCACCTAAAACGGCTCTCGGGGTTTACCTCGATGCTGCACCACCTGAAAGTGGAGTCATTTATTCCGTAAAAGCTACTGTACCCAATTCCACTGCTGATGCCATGGGCATCAAAGCAGGAGATATTTTGTTGTCAGTCAATGACAAAGCTCTTATTGAGCAACCGGTGCTTTACAATGTTTTGGGTTCTTCAAAATATGATGATCCCATTAGTTTTGAAGTGCTCAGAGGGGAGAAAAAATTAAAACTTACAGGCAAAATGAAAGCTCGTGTAAGAGTACCACATAATGCCAATGCAGAAATTCTCTTAGAGGAAGTACCTTTTAGAGATGGCTTGATGAGAGCGATTGTCAATAAGCCCAAAGGAAAGGGCCCATTTAAAACCATCTTCTATTTACAGGGATATCCTTGTCAGTCAGTTGACTATCAAAACCCCAACCTCACCTTGTTGAAGTTAATGCACCGATGGGTTGATCAAGGCTATGCTGTATTTAGGGTAGAAAAGCCAGGAGCAGGGCAATCCTACAATTGCCGTCCCTGTGATGAAATGACTTTTGAAGATGAACTAGAAGGCTTTACCAATGGGTATGAGAAATTACTAAGTCTGGATTTTGTAGACAAAGAAAATGTCATTTTGTATGGCCATTCATTGGGAGGGATAGTAGCACCTTACCTTGCTTCAAAATTCAATCCTAAAGGCGTCATGACATATGGTACCTTAGTCAATCCTTGGGAAGAATACGTCATTGATATGATGCGTTATCAACAAACTGTCCTTGGTGTAGACTATGCCCAGAATGAAAAAGAGTTGAGATCTGTAAAAGATATTCTTTATCAAGTTTTTAGCCTTAAAAAAGACATCAGAAGCCTTTCTATCAGCAATCAACAAAAACACATCTTGGACGATAAGCTGGATATAAATACAGAAAAAGCGACCATGGCGGGGCGGCCACTAAAATTTTGGGTCAACCTAAATGAATACAATCCTACTGCTTTTTGGAAAGGAGTAAATGCCAAGGTGCTGAGCATGTATGGCAGCAGCGACATACAAGCCATTGACGCTTCAGGGGCAGAACGAATAGCAGAAATTGTCAATTTCTACCATCCGGGAAATGCCCGCTTTGAATTGATACAAAATGCAGATCATGGCCTGGCAACAGTACCTAGTCAGTTGGATTATATGAAGCTACAAGGAAATGGCCAGTATGGACAAATCATGGCCAAAGGCATTAATAAGCAGTTTTTAGAAGTAGTAGATGATTTTTTAATGAACCTGGATGGTGTAAAAACTTCAAAAACAGCAGAAAAGATCAACGATACCTATCAAAACTCCTCCTATAATCTTCCTGCTTATTTAACCGAATATGGAACCATGGACGTAGAATCGGGAGACTTAGATAAAGATGGGGATGAAGATCTCGTTTTAGCCATGGAAGGTCATGCAAACGTGGTTCTTTTCAATGATGGAAAAGGCGCATTTCCAAAACATGTAGTGATCAAACCAAAACATGCTCCCATCAAAGCACACTTAAGCGGAGAAGACAGTGAAGATATCGCATTGGCCGACTTTGATAAAGATGGAGATTTGGACATCCTATTCATCACTGAGGATACACCTTATCACGAGCTAATGTTCAACGATGGAAAAGGCAACTTTACCCATGCAGAATATAATTTTAAGAAAAGTTATCCGGCTAATGCATTAGCCGTTTTGGACTTAAATAAAGATGGATATCCAGATGTAATCATAGGTAATAATGGCCCAAATGAAGTTTTTATCAATCAAAAAGACGGCACATTTAAAGATATGACTGCCCAATACTGGCCAGATAATGATGATGGAACTCAAGACTTAAAAGTAGTAGATATTGATAAAGATGGTGACTTGGACATCATTGAGGGAGCAGAACGGGGAGGAAGTAATATTTTTCATTTTAAAGGTGGTCAATTCCAAGAAGTCACTTCAACTTACTTCCCTAGCATAGAAGCTTATGAAACAAGAAAAGTAGTCATCGAAGACATCAATGAAGATGGATGGAAAGACATTTTCCTCTGTAACGTAGGCTGGAACCCTCAAATGAACCCTAAGAATATCATCCTGATTAATCAGTCTGGGAAGAAGTTTGAGGATGCCACTGAACAATACCTTCCAAATGATGCGAATACTACTTTAGACGCACATTTTGTAGACGTCAATCAAGACAACAAAAAGGATTTGATCATAACCAACGGCTATAGCGATTACAATTTAAAAGTTTACATACAGCAACAGAATGGATATGCATTCGCCAAAAATGTACTTCCAAAAGTGGAAGCCAATACAAGTATTGCCTTAAAAGTAGCAGACTTTAATGGTGATGATGTTTTGGATTTCTACATTGGAAACCACAATGAGGCGGATGCTTTTATTCTAAGCAAGCAATGAAGTTATTTAAAAACTCCTCAATGAATGTTTTGCATCGGCTTTTTTCCAAAATTCTGAAGCAATAACCCGACTGTCCTTTGAAGGATTTTGGAAGTAATTTGTTGGAAATGTTCTATTCAGCCACCGCTCCAAAGAGCGGTGGTTGCTTTTTCAGAGAAGATTAAAGAGGCTTTACAGGAATACAAATTTCTACAGCAAAAATACCGTCCTTGGGTTCTGATGGATATAATTCAAAACAAGGCTTGTCATCTGGCTGATAGCCACTTTTGGGTAACCATTGCCCAAAAATCCATTCCCAGGCTTGCTTAAACTCGTCGCCTTTAATCTCAAAGTACCCAACCGCATACTTTCCATTTTCAAGAGTCAATTTTCCTACCTCTCCATCCACCACATCATCTTTATCAACAGTAATACAAATATCTGTCCTTAATTTACTTTGGTCAGCAATATTGATGTCATCGTGATAAATAATTAGCGTTTTTGTTTTCGGAAATTTGAGGAGTCCACGGGGGCCGGCCCAAGTCATCAACTTTTGAAATAGACCGTTAAATAATTCGGAATTACCTGCATAAGGTCCTTTGTGACGGATATACGCAACGTGAATGTCAGGCAATTGTTTGACTTCAATACTTTTAGCTTGTTCCATATTCGTTTTCCATTTATAGGTTCTTGTATGTTCACAAAAGTATATGGAAGGAGGTGCTATTGATTGATCCGACTTGCTTTGTACTTGACTCAAATTGCTATTCTCATCAAACGCTTTGCGGTATTGACTGGGTGACTTTTGATAGTGCGATTTAAAATTTCTGGAAAAAACAGATAAGTTATTAAATCCACACTTGCTGGCAATTTCTGTTATTGAATCATTTGTATGACTGATCAGGAAACCGGCTTTTTCAATCCTTATTCTTTGAATGAATTGAAAAGGAGTTTCTGACGTCATCCCTTGAAAAATACGGCTGAAATGGAACTTTGAGAAGTTGGCTATACTAGCTAATTCATCTAAGGTAAATT
>JBCBCD010000477.1:0-5744 GCA_038530915.1 Bacteroidota bacterium | reverse complement strand
ATGGTTTAAAGATGCTAAGTTTGGCATCTTTATTCACTGGGGGGTGTATGCTGTTGTAGTAAAGACTCCCATCGTGCTGAGTAGTCTTGTTGTGCAGTTGCACTAATTGAGATAAAAAGTATAAAAAGAACAATTATTTGACTCCTGCTAAGGTTTTTCATTTTATTTTATTTGGTAACTATTAGGCCAAGCCATTTGAACTGTTTAAGGCTTCTCAATTAATTGATTTATATGTTAACTACTCTTGAAACTTTGAATGAACCATCCAATTGTTTTGACTCACCAATTCAACCAGGTCATGGTATGGCTTACCATTTGATTGAATCAGGCCTTGTTTGAGCTGACCAACAACAGGTTTAAATCTGTCGATATACTGGCATTTGTTATAGCCAATTAGATATGGGGTCTCAAATCCAGTTATTAGATATTTTTGATGTGCCTTCCCTACTTCGGCAACGCTGGATAGCGTTTTCCACATTACGTTATTATATTGAGGAGTGTTGAAACTGGAATTGTGATCACATATCATGATCGGTTTTCCACTTTCCCGATACAATCTGTCAAAATTTTCTTTTGGAAACTCTGCTCCTGAAGGTTGAACTGATATTACATCAATCCAAGGAAGTGCTTCTTGAATAATATCCCAGGGCAAAGCTCTTCCGGCATATCTTTCTCCGAATATCAGCGCATTTGGCGCCAATTCGCGAGTAACTGGCCCAATATGTGCATACACTTCTTTTGCAATAATTACCATAAAACCCTCATCAGTCGCATTTGCTCCCAGTTTGTTTTTGTATTGTTTATAGCGCATTTTACCAGGGGCATTTTCCGGTAATTCCCGGATCGCATCTACCCAGGTTTTACCAACAGAGCGTTTTGCTATTTTTAAATCCCATGACGGCATGTCTGTCCAGTATATTCCGATCAGGTTATCTTCATTTTCGACTCTGCTCATCATTTTTCTAATAGATTGTGTCGCTTCCTGCTTCCATTCATCACTGAATACATCAGGGTGCTTAACTTTTGACCTCAACCACATACTTACTTTTCCAGTAGGATGACAACTAGCGAAATAGGGATAAATAGTCCGGGTAGAAATTGGTGAATCGTAGCCCAAACTGTTGTACCCCCAGGTTTGGAATTGTTTACTTAGCTTTTGGTTGGCAACATCCCAGTCTCCATCGCATATCTCGTTTAAATAGTCTATTTTTTGATGCTTTGTTCGTTTTATGGCTGCTGTGTGAGTAACGCCAATTGAGATAAAGCCATGACCTTCTGGAGTGATTAAAAAGTGTCTATCATTGATGAACTCAAGATGAAATCTACCGGTAGGTGTTCCCTTAATACATTTATACCCACCATAGATATCAAATTCTTTTCGCCCAGGAAATACGGGTAATCTCTCATCAATTTGATCATTAATTGAGACTGTCTTCTTTTCCTGAATTTTAGTTGTTTGAGAAAACAGCAGGATTACTATTGGTATCAAGAAATAAGTCGTTTTCATAGGTAGATTTTTTCGTTCCTGTTTTTACTCCACAGATGTTGTCATTGAAATACGATGTACAGGAATACCTATTGATTCTTTTTGTTGGTAATACTGAACATGAAAGGGTTTTTCCTTATCAAGCGATTCGTTTTCTTGTATCATATATGGAAGCATTGACGCCCACCACTCATCATAAGCGGCCTTCATTTTTGCAGCTTCTTCAGGATACTGGTCTATCACATTTGGACTTTTGTGATGACTTTCGTCATAGTCATACAATTCTTCATTGTTAACCCATCTGAATCGTTGGCCTCTAACTGCCATTTTGAGGTACTTATGATTGTTTGGATCTGCTTCTTTTTTATCAGTTGTCATGTAATTTGATAAAAATAAATGTGAATACTTTTCAAACTCTTCTTCAGGCAAGTATTTGCCCCATCGAGCTACATGAAAAAACAAATACCTGTCTTCCCATTCCGTTTCGGGATTATTAAAGAGTGGTAGCAAGCTTCTTCCATCGAGTCCTTCGATATTAGAAATATCTGCATCTGTCATTTCTGCAATAGTTGGTAAGAGGTCGATATGCCCTGCGAGGGTATTGATGTTGACATTTGCATTCAATTTCTGAGGCCAACGAATAAAAAATGGAACTCGTGTTCCTCCTTCGTAAGGACTGACTTTCATGCCTCTCATTCCTGCGTTATAAGTATTGGGCATTCCAAAACCAGTTTTCCCGTTATCGGTCATGAAAATGAGGATAGTATTTTCATCCAGATTCCATTCTTCCAATTTTTGCATTAAAAGCCCCATGTTTGCGTCTATGTTTTCCACCATTCCATAAAAGCCCTGTGCTTTTTCAGGATATCCTTTATCTATGAACTTTTGTTTGTACTCTTCGGGGGCCAGAAACGGACCATGTGGAGCATTCAGCGACAAATAGGTAAAAAATGGATGTGGTTGATCTTTTTGATCTTTCATCCAAGTCAATGCTTGTTGAAAAAACACATCCGTACAAAAGCCTTCGGTTTTTACAAATTTACCGTTATGCATAATTACCGGATCGAAATAGTCATTATCCGGAACGTCGGCACAAGTCCCGGGGTAGGCCTGACCAATACCTCCTGCGCCATGAGAAAAGGTTTCATCAAATCCACGGTTTCGGGCTTGATACTCGTCTTCATCACCTAAGTGCCATTTCCCGAACATTCCGGTAGTGTAACCAACTGACTTTAATACATGTGGCAGTAAAGTAGTGTTGGATAAAGCCATGCGCTCTCTTTCAAAAATGGTATGCGTTATGCCCGATTTAAATGGATATTTTCCACTCATAATTGCTGAACGGGTAGGAGCACAAGTTGGACTCACATGAAAATTGGTCAACCTTATACTTTGATCGTGTAATTTATCCAGATTTGGTGTAAGAACATCAGGGCTGCCATGCACCGACAAATCTCCATAACCTTGATCATCGGTCAATACAATAATGATATTTGGCAACTTCTCCTTATTTTCTGTATTGCAGGAGAGTATGATGATTGAAAATAACAGGATTGGAAAGTATTTATACATGATTTTCAATTAGTTAGCTTGTAATTTTTTTAAAATGCTTTTTTAAGAAATCGCTCATGAACGGTCCAGTTGTTTTTCTGTACCCAATCAACCAGTTCTTTGTAGGGTTTTCCATTGGCTTGTAATAAGCCTTGTTTTAATATTTTTTGTTTTCCCAGATAGCGGTCGATGTATTGACACTTGTTGTAGCCCAGCAGGTAAGGCGTTGAGAATCCCTTCTCTAAATATCGTGCTTGAGCCTGCCCAACGCTATCGACATTGGCCAAGGTTTTCCACATAACATTGGAATGCTCGGGGGTATTGAAACTGATGTTGTGATCACAAATCATTATTGGTTTGCCTGTTTCGCGATACAAGCGTTCAAAACTTGCCGGATATTCAGCAGAAGAGGGAGGTTGAACCGATACGACATCGATGTAAGGCAGTGCTTCCTGAATGATTTCCCAGGGAAGTTTCCAACCTGCATAACGTTCACCAAAAATCAATGTATTGGGAGCAAGTTCTCGTGTCAGTGGTCCAAGAAAAGAATAAACTTCCCGAGCTATAAGTACCAAAAAATCTTCGTCGGATGCATTGACTCCATTTTCTTTAAGAAATTGCTCGTAAGCTATTTTTCCAGGAGCATCCTGTGGTAATTCTCGAATGGCGTCCACCCAGGTTTTGCCGGCCTTGCTTTTTGCCTGATCAAGATCCCAAACCGGAATATCACTCCAATAAATACCTATCAAGTTTGAGTTTAAGCCATATACTTTTACAGTTTTTTCCAACATCTGACGAGCTCCCATTTTCCATTCATCACTGAACACATCAGGAAAACGAATATATTGCCCTAACCAAGCGCTAACTTCAGTTGGATGACAGCTTGCAAAATAGGGCAGAAACTTCCGTGTACTTTCATGTGAGCCGTATCCCAAGCTATTGTATCCCCATTGGCGAAAGTAAGTTTGTATTTCTGCACTTGCTTTTTCCCAATCACCCTTCAATATTTCTTCCAGGTAATGTACCCGTGATTGTCTACTATTTCCAAGTCCAACAGTATGGGTAACACCAATTGAAATGAATGCATGCCCTTTGGGAGTAATTAGAAAATGTCGACCATTGATAGTCTCCAGATGAAATCGACCAGTGGAATCCCCTTTTATTGATTTGTAACCACCGTAATTATCAAAGCCCATTTTACCTGGAAAGACTTCATTTTGGGCAAAATTAGACGCTGCAAAGGTTATACTTAGAATTAGTAAAAGGAAAGTGTTCTTCATTGCATTTTTTAATTGAATTCATTCAACATATCAACCATTTCCTGGTAAGCAGGCTTTGGAGTCAGGTTTTCATCAAGCATTAATGGATAACCGTTTTCTCCATTGGCTTTCCATGAATGTGCGTCTGTAAATCCCCAGGTTTTGAAGGATTTTACATTTGGAGATTTTAGCACATGTCTCAATACTTTAGCATAGTATTTCCCTTGTAGCTCGAAATCTTCTTGTGTAGGCTTATCTTTCAGGTGAATATCAAACTCTGTGATGTGTACTTCAATTCCTTCCTTCTCGTATTTGGAAAGCATTTCGTCAAAGGCGTCAAAGTCAAAAACAGTTTTCCCTGTCCAGTCGTAAAAAGTGCCATCCCTGAGTTTGCAGTGCAATTGCATACCAGCACCATCTACCGGAATGCCCTCTTCACGCAGATTTTTCACAATTTGAAAGAAAACTTCTCCACGAAAGCTTTTGGTCGTTTCGGCTCCCCATTCGTTCAATATTAGTTTTACATTGGGATCGGCCACTTCACGACTTATCCGAAAGGCATCGACCAAGTATTGAGGAAAATCGTGCTTTTTGCCTTTATACATACCCATGGTTTGCATCCAAACATGTTTTTCCCCTTTGTGATTTTTATATTGCCAATGGATTGAACCATCTTCTTTGATTCCATTCCCTGTAAGTGATTCATTTACCACATCAACATAATCGATTTTACCTTTGTAACGGGTTAGGATACCAGTAATGCGTTCTCTCATTATTTCATGCAGCTCTTCTGCTGTA
Organism: Bacteroidota bacterium; assembly: GCA_038530915.1. Classification (GTDB taxonomy): domain Bacteria; phylum Bacteroidota; class Bacteroidia; order Chitinophagales; family Saprospiraceae; genus JANQPA01. Next base: position 650 of record JBCBCD010000477.1, on the reverse strand, counting down.
TAATTTCCATTATTTACCCACTTAGCAGTGTAATTCCAACCTCCAATTAATGGGTGTAAGTAGACCTTCATATTGTTGGTTGTTGCGTAATCAATTAATGAATCCATTTTTCCAAACTCAATTTTATTGGATTTGGATTGAGTTCTTCCCATATAGATTCCTACCGTTAGGATATTGAAATTGTGTGTAAAAAAGTCACTGTATTGTTCCTTTTCTTTCCGTTTAAAGTTGAGTCCATTAGAAAATGATCCCATTAAAAAATCGGGACGAACATTTTGTGTTAGCCTGTACAATGAAGGGTTTTCCTTCTGTATTTTGTTTGTCGTTTGACAGCTAATTAATACGCCAATTAAAACCAGCGATATAACAATCATTCGATTTGATCTCATCTGCTTTAGTTTTTCAGTGATCTCTTTATTAGTACTAAATGTATAGTTTGAGTGGCTTAAGGAAGTTTAATTATAGCTTTAAAAGGTTTGATCTTAGAGCTATCTTCAATTCTAGAATGACTAAGAATAAGTTTTTCAAAATTTAATTTGTTAATACCAATTAATATTTTATAAAAACAAAGCGGAAGTTTGTTTTACATACTATTTCTTCTTTTAATTAAACCCGATTAACCTTTCACCAATCAAATGTTTTGCTTAGAG
>JBCBCD010000476.1:0-5748 GCA_038530915.1 Bacteroidota bacterium | reverse complement strand
GTATTGCGGAGGTCCGCAATACCATCCTATCTACCTACAACGGACAAGCCCCCCAAAGCCGAGTCATTGTCTTACGAAAAGTAGACAAACAAAACAGAAGCCTCCTCTTCTTCACCGACTACCGATCCCCAAAAGTACAGGAAATAAACAATCACCCTATGGTAAGCATACTAGGTTGGCACGACAAAAGAAATGTACAAATTAGAATGATTGGTCAGGCAAGCATAGAAAAAGATACTGCTTCAACTGAATCCTATTGGGAAAAACTCAATACCCGCGGACGCACGAGCTATGCAACAATACAAGCACCTGGTTCATTTCAAGACGCTTATTCTACCAGCCTCCCCAATTTCTGGCATAAAGAAGCAACTCCTTCACAAACAAATACAGCCTACGAGAACTTCTGTCTCATTCATGTTAAGGTTCATCTCATGGATTGCTTGCACCTCCACCCGGAAGGACATGAAAGAGCTCAATTCGAATGGAAAAATAATGAATGGCAGATGCAATGGATAGTTCCATAGGTCATAAGTCATAGGTCATAAGTCATGCTGCTTTAGCACGTACTTGTACCTGTAAGAGCAGCATGACCTATGACCCATGACCCATGACCGATGACCGATGACCACACATGCCCCATGAAATTACTCTTGCGCAGTCAACACCACCGGAACTTCTACTTCTTTTTCATTTCGAATCAATTTTAAGGTCACTCGATCACCAGGTCGGTAGCTTTGTAAATAGGCCAACAACTCATTAAAGTTTCTGACAGGGTCATTATTAATACCTATAATGATATCACCCAATTGCATGTCACCATCATCAGAAAGCATGGTGGGTTGAAGTCCGGCTTTATCTGCCGCTGAATTGGGTGTCACACCATCTACTACCACCCCGTTATTGCCAATACGACGCTGAATGTAATTATTGATTGAAATACCAAGGAAAGGACGTTGTATCTCTCCATATTTAATCAATTCAGGAACTACCCATTTTACTTCATCTACAGGGATAGAAAAACCAATGCCTGCTGAAGCTCCGGAAGGACTATAGATGGCTGTATTCACTCCTATCAGGCGACCCGAAGAATCCAATAAGGGACCACCCGAGTTCCCTGGGTTAATAGCTGCATCGGTTTGGATAACTCCGCGGATTTTTCCTCCTGAAACAGATTGTATTTCACGACCCAAAGCACTTACGATACCAGTAGTTAAAGTTTGATCTAAACCAAAAGGATTACCTATGGCAAACACAGATTGTCCTACTTTTAAGTTATCAGATTTTCCAACAGGTATGGGCCTTAAATTCTTTCTACCTATACTGATTTTAAGCACAGCCAAGTCTCGTGACGGAGCTGCACCAACCAATTCTGCATCATAAGAAGAGCCATCAGCTAGTGTCACTTTTGCTCTATCAGCACTCTGTATAACATGGTAATTGGTAATAATGTGTCCATTCTTATCCCACACAAAACCCGAACCACTGCCACTCTGAATTTCGGTAATGTCTCTTGAAAAACGACGTCTCCTCAGATTGGAGGTAGTTATAAAACACACAGAAGGAGCTGATGTCTCAAACAGATTAATAGTAGCCGCTTCAGCACTTCCAAACTTAGGTGTGATAGGAGCAGAATCTACATTATCATATGCATCATCACTATTAGCTTCCCCTGTTTCCTCATCTGTAGCTTCATCATTGGTAAACTGCAAAACAGCTTCTTTGTCTTCTACATTTTTAGTGTTGTCTGCTTTCTTCCAGGCAGTACCCAAAAAGAAACCACCCGCCAACAAGAGTATTCCTACAAGTATTCTTATGCTTTTCATCGATAATTTGGATTTTTTTTGATAGTACAAACTTAATAAGGGTTTGGTTTTATTCTTGAGGTAGATATAAAATTTTGTTAACGTTTTTTCATGCTGCTATGCTGTCATGTTGTTATGCTGTTATCTTGTTGGTAAATTGAATTTTTTCACTTAAATTATTGATTATCAATTTGATATGTTTTTATTGGACTATAGTGTAAGATTATTGAATCAAAATCTAATTATATGGAATTTCAGGACTCTTTTAAGGTCTACAGAGACCGAACCAAGACTTTTTCTTTGGAAATAATCAAATTAATTAATGAATTACCTAAAAGCAATATAACTTATACTTTAGGCAATCAACTGCTACGATCTGCTACATCAGTTGGTGCAAACTATAGAGCTGCTTGTATCGCAAGATCAGTGAGAGAAAGGTATTCTAAAATGTGTATTGTGGTAGAAGAGGCTGATGAAACTTGTTATTGGTTGGATTTACTGATTAGTTCAGAAATTTCAAATTCCGAACAACTCAAACACCTATTTAAAGAGGCAAATGAATTGTCCAGAATTATGTCTTCTTTTAGATTAATTATCAAGAAAAAGCTTTAAACATCTTAAGCTGCAACCAACATCAACTTCTCAAATCCCTATATAACAGCATAACAGCATAACAGCATAACAGCATAACAGCATAACAGCATAACAGCATAATAGCATAATAGCATAACAGCATAACAGCATGAAACCTATGTCTTCCTCTTCTTCTTCTTCGCCGCAGGAAACAAGATATTATTCAAAATCAAACGATAGCCCGGCGATTTAGGGTGCAAACTCAAATCCGTTTCCGGATCTTTTACATAGTGACGATAATCTTCCGGGTCGTGTCCACCGAAGAAAGTCCAGAAGCCTTTGCCCAGCGTACCGTGGATATATCTAGATTCGTCTGCAGGTTTGTTTTCACCCATGATGAGTACATCCCGGAAAGCCGTAGTTTGACCCATAAAACCCTTAACTGTACGAGTATGGTTTTGAGTCAGCATTGTAGGTACTGGATCCCATTTGGCAGAAAAATCAAATAAAGTGAAGTAATCCTGCTCAGGAATTACATTTCTTCCTTGATTGTGATCTATAGAAGAATGTTCGTAAATCAGTGGGTTTTTTGCCAACTCAAAATTCTTAAAAGCAAAGGTTCTGCTGTAGTTCAATTTTGATTGTGCATTGGGATCAGGACCGTCGCCATCGTACATTTTATCACAGATGTCGATTCCTTCAGCTGCTAAAGCGATATCATAGGTATCTGTAGCCGAACACATGGCAAACATAAAGCCCCCACCGAATACATATTCCCTAATCTTTTTCACCACATTCAACTTCAACTGAGAAACTTTCTCAAAGCCTAGGCTTTCAGCCAGCTCTTCCATACGCCTTACATTTTCGCGGTACCAGGGCTGATTGCTGTAGGTGCGGTAAAAACGACCATATTGTCCGGTAAAATCTTCATGGTGCAAGTGCAACCAATCGTATTCTACCAATTTATCATTCATTACGCCTGTATCGTATATCGTTTCGTAGGGAATTTCAGCATACGTCAAAACCAGTGTAACGGCATCATCCCAAGGCTGTACTTTCTCTCCTTTGCTGTTGAACTCAGGAGTGTAAACGGCTATTTTGGGCGCTTTTTCCAACTTCATCACCTCCATATTGACCTCAGGGTTGGAAATCTCTTGTTGGATTCTGGCAAATTCGCCATCAGAAATCACTTCATAACTTACATCTCTCACCAAACACTCTTTCTCAAAAATTCTGTTGTATTCAAAAGCAAAACTTCCACCCCGATAATTCAACAACCAATACGCTTCCACATCATTTTCCAATACCCAATACGTAATCCCGTAAGCTTTCAAATGCTCCTTCTGTCCATCCGGGTCCATGGGCAATAAAATGTACGACGCATTCAACTGTAAGCTCATAAACAGAGCCGCGACCATCACTAGAAATAATTTTTTCACGTTCATTTAATTTTTTTTAAACAATTATCTTGTTTGATTATTGTTCACACACCTTATGAAGATTTTATGCTGTTACGCTATTATTCTATCATGTTGTTATTTTATGTTTAGTTTTGTAGCAACTTACAAATGGCCTGATAATATGATAGAAAAAGATGACAGCATAACAATATAACAGCATAAGAGCATGAAAAGAAAAGCTTTAACAAAACGCTAACAAGAAAGCAGAAACTTAAGCCACCCAAATAAAGTATTATTGCACATTATGAATCAACTTAGTTTTCAATATCCGACCTGGTTTATTTTGTTGTGTATCGCCCTGGGTGTGGGCTATGCACTGGCACTGTATTTGCGCGATAAAACCTTTCGCCAACAGGCCCAACGTCTGAACCTGATTCTGGGAATCTTGCGATTTTTCCTGGTAACCATCATAGCAATCTTATTATTGTCACCTTTCTTGAAATTCTTTTCTTCTAAAATCCAAAAACCCATAGTAGTGGTGGCTCAGGATGCTTCCGAATCCATCAGGGAATCTATGAGTGAGGAAGAATTGACTGCTTTTAAAACTTCTCTAAGTAATCTTTCGGAAGATTTGAGTAAAAAATACGATGTAGTCAACTTGTCTTATGGTGAAAGAGTACGAGAAGGATTAGATGAAGAATTTGCAGATAAGATCACGAACACCTCGGATCTGTTTACTTACATCAATGATCAATATACGGGTGAAAATGTTGGCGCAATTATCTTGACAACAGATGGTATTTACAATCAGGGCAGCAATCCTCTTTATCAAAATATGCAGGTGACAGCCCCGCTCTACACAGTTGCATTGGGCGATACCAGCATCAAGAAAGATGTAATTCTAAAACGTGCTTTCAACAACCGCATTGCTTACCTGAATGACCGTTTTGCCGTTTTAGTGGATGTAGCTGCTCAAAATAGTAAGGGAAGTAGCACCCTATTAAGCATTTACAGAGTGAGTGGCAGTGGTACTCAAAAGATAGAAGAACGTGTCATCGACATTGATGATGATGACTTTTTCCGTACGGAAGAAATCGTACTAGATGCTGACAAAGCCGGTGTACAACGTTTTCGTGTTAGCCTTCGTCCAATCAATGGTGAAGTAACGACCGGCAATAATTCCAAAGATATCTTCATCGATATCCTCGATGCACGCCAAAAGATTTTGTTATTGGCACATGCGCCTCATCCGGACGTGACGGCCTTCAAGCAAAGCATTACTTCTAATAAAAATTACCAATTGGAAGTAGCGTATGCGGATAATTATTCCGGTTATCTGGTAGAGTATGATTTTGTCATCTTGCACCAATTGCCAAGTATAACTTCCGGCATCTCGCCGATTTTGGCACAATTAAAAGAGAAATACATCCCACACTTTTTCATTGTGGGTTCCCAAACGGACCTCAATCAGTTTAGCAAAGCACAGGATTTGATCGAAATCAGAGGCGATGGCCGCAACTTTGACGAAGTACAAGGCCGTTTAAACGGCAGTTTCACCCTCTTCACTTTCGATGAAAGAATAAGTCAACAGCTGGCAGATTTTGCACCTCTCGTTGCTCCCTTTGGCGAATATACCGTCAATGAAGCCGCACAAGTATTGTTATATCAAAGAATCAGCAAGATAGATACAGAAAATCCGCTCTTGGTTTTTGGTGAAAACAATGGCAGCAAGGTGGGCGTTTTAGCCGCAGAAGGCATCTGGAAATGGCGCCTTTTCGATTTCTTGCAAAATCAAACCCACGACATCATCGATGAGCTGGTCGGTAAAAGTGTACAATACGTTTCTGTCAAAGAAGACAAACGTCGCTTCCGTGTCACGCCTGAAAAAAACATCTTCGACGAAAACGAACGCATCCTCATCAATGCTGAGCTCTACAACAATAGTTATGAACTCGTCAACGATCCGGATGTCA
>JBCBCD010000475.1:0-5753 GCA_038530915.1 Bacteroidota bacterium | reverse complement strand
TCATATTATCATCTCTGTGTACTTCAAAAAGTACTTTTCTTGTTTCTCCCAGGTGCTGACTATAAAAATGTCTTTTCTTTTTATCACTCAGGATGGTCAACATCTTATTCCTCCTTTTTCTTTCTCCCATATTGACTATTCCCTCCATTTCATTGGCTAGAGTGTTTGGGCGTTCTGAATAGGTAAAGACGTGTAAGTAAGAGATATCTAATTCATTAATAAAACGATAGCTTTCTAGGAAGTCTTCTTCTGTTTCTCCCGGAAAACCGACAATTACGTCTACTCCTATGCAAGCATGTGGCATTAAGCTTTTGATTTTTGCAACACGACTGGCATACAATTCTCGTTTGTAGCGACGGCGCATCATTTTTAACTGCTTGTTGTTGCCCGATTGCAAAGGCATGTGAAAATGAGGGACAAAGCGCTGTGAATTAGCTACAAATTCTATGATTTCATCCGTACAAAGGTTGGGTTCAATAGACGAAATACGGAAACGATCAATTCCTTCTACTTTATCCAATTCTTTGATCAGGTCTATGAAAAGTGCTTCTTTACGTGGCTTAGTACCTTCAATGACTTCTGTACCATTGCCAAAGTCACCTATATTTACACCAGTCAATACAATTTCTTTTACACCCATATCTGCAATTCTGCGAGCATTGGCTACTACCTGTTGCACTTCATCGCTACGACTGGCACCTCTAGCTAGTGGTATGGTACAAAAAGAACATTTATAATCACAACCATCCTGAACTTTTAAAAAAGAACGGGTGCGATCACCAAATGAAAAGGCATGGATGAAGTCTTTGGCTTCTTTTACCTCACTAGCTCTCACCATCCCCTTAGCAGGTGATTTGGTCAAATCATCAATGAAATCGACAATACGGAATTTTTCCGCCGCTCCTAATACCAGATCTACACCCGGTATTTCAGAAATCTCCTTGGGTTTGAGCTGTGCATAACAACCTACTACCACTACGAAAGCTTCCGGTGTATTGCGTAATGCTCGCCTTACAATCTGGCGGCACTTTTTGTCTGCAAAATCAGTAACAGAACAAGTATTGATGACGTATATATTGGCCCCTTTCTCAAAGGGTACAACATTGTAGCCCTGGTCTTCAAACAAACGACCAATGGCAGAAGTCTCAGAATAATTTAATTTACAACCTAAGGTGTAAAATGCGACCGAACGTGGTGTTGCCATATCCTCTAGTTCATTGCTATTTCCTCAAAAAACGCAAAGATAAAGGTTTTGGTTTAATGATGCAGCCTCTACCAGCCATCACCATCTAACATATCACCTAAACCGCCCAAAATACTTCCCTCTCCTTTTCCTCCACCAACACCATAGTTTTTAGCATTTCTCAAAACTCTATCCGCTAATCTGCTGAAAGGTAACGATTGAATCCATACTTTACCGGGGCCTTGTAATTTAGCATAAAACATTCCTTCACCACCAAAAAACATGTTTTTTACCCCCTTAATCATTTCTATGTCATAATCAACATCTCTGGTGAACCCTACCAAGCAGCCGGTATCTATCCGTAGCGTTTCGCCCAACAACAATTCTTTTTCAATCACAGTTCCTCCGGCATGCATGAATGCCATGCCATCACCTTCTAGCTTTTGCATGATAAAACCTTCCCCACCAAAAAATCCACGTCCCAATTTTCTGGAAAACTCAATCCCCACTGAAGTACCTTTTGCTGCACACAGAAATGCATCTTTTTGGCATACTATCTTGCCTCCCAGCTCACTCAAATCCAAAGCAATAATTCTTCCCGGATAAGGAGAAGCAAAAGAAACCTTCTTCTTGCCATTGCTTACATGAGTAAAAGCAGTCATAAATAAGCTTTCACCAGTGAGTAAACGTTTTCCCGCTGCCAAAACTTTTCCCCAGATTCCTGAGCTTTGTTGCTGCTGGCTGCCATCGCCAAAAATCGTGGTCAATTCTATCCCATCATCCATCATCATAAAAGCACCTGCTTCTGCAATAACTGTTTCATAAGGATCTAATTCTATTTCAACAAACTGCATCTCTTCGCCAAAGATCTTATAGTCTATTTCGTGTGCATTCATATCATTTGATTTTTATCTTGTTATCTTTTCATCTTTTTATATGAGTGTATGGCCATCAGGATTTAATCTGTTTTCTTGCCATTAGAATATAACCTATTGTAAAGAAACCTACAGCATACGCTAAGCCAATCCATAGCTCTCGATCAAAGATTACCACGTTTTGGCCCATATAACTAATATACGTTTTTAAAGGATAACAGTAAGGAACCAGGAAACTGTATTCCCAATTAGTGATGACCATTCCTGTTACTACTAAAAAACTAGCTGAACCTACCGATACAATAAAATTATCCCAATAAATACTTAACACAAAATGAATGGCAATAATTGAAAGTAATATCAACCCCAACCTGAGCATGAACATTCCAAACAGTTGATAAGGAACTTCTAGCGTATAGCCCGTATGTGGAAATAATACAGCCAACACCTTTCCAGTCAGTACCAACATAATAAATGCAGTAATCAAAGAGCTTAAAATCCAACTTAATAAGACCACCACTTTTGATCCATAGAAATAACTTTTTGGAGCCGGATAGGTAAAAAGTTGTTTGAAGCCTCTGTTTTTATGTTCAATATTCGTTAGTAAAAAAGCCATTAATGCGACGTACAAAGGATACAAGAAGAAGAAAAATTGAAAGATGTATCGACCATGCGTAAACCACCTCGCAGCATCTTCTCCTTCTATTTTATGAGCATTAAAGGCAGTCCCGAAGGCTACTATCAAAGTCACCACTATTGGGCCTGCCAAAGAGATGGAAAAACCCCAAATGTTTTTTGTCTTTTTATATTCTGATCGAAGTACATTTAAATAAGCTATCATGCGAGTTGATTTTTAGGTGATGCAGTTAATCCAATAAATAAATCCTCAAGGCTGGCTGTTTGTCTTTCGACATCATAAACCGCAATATTCTCCAGCACCATTTTTCTAATCAACTGATCAAAAGCTTCATCAGAAGGGATCTGCACTTTAATGCTATTTTGGTCGATTACATTAAATTCCAATTGCATTGGAATAATTGCATTAGCAGCATCCTCAGCTGAGCTCACTTTTAGTTGTATGCTTCTTGTAGCGGTTTCCAGCAGGCTGTTTATTTCCCCTTGATATAGCAATTCTCCTTTTTGAATAATCCCTAGGTGGGTACATGTCTTTTCAATTTCAGCTAGTAAGTGGCTGGAGATAAAAACGGTCTTACCCATTTCCTGCAATCGGTTAAACAACTTGCGCATTTCCTGAATACCTGCGGGGTCCAAACCATTGACTGGTTCGTCTAATATCAGTAAGTCAGGATCGTGGAAGAGCGCCATGGCTATGCCCAGTCTTTGCTTCATTCCCATAGAAAAGTGCTTGACCTTTTTCTTTTTAGCATGAGTAAGCCCTACTAAATCTAGGACTTCTTCCATTCGTCTTTTTCCTTTTTTAAATAAAATATCCAAGTAATGCAGGTTGTCCCATGCTGTTAAGTGTTGATACAAGGAAGGAGATTCGATCATATTCCCTATCCTGGATAAAATGGCCATCTTGTTGTCCTGCATCATTTGATCAAATATTCTGATCTGGCCACTGGCAGGACGCAATAAGCCTAAAATAAGCTTGATGCTGGTGGACTTTCCGGCTCCATTTGGTCCCAAAAAACCGTAGATGGAATTTTGAGGAACTTCCAGTTTAAGTCCTTTGATAATTGGGACATTTCCAAACTGGAAGTTTAAATCTTCTGTGTAGATTACATTCATCAGTTATTCATTTTACTTAAGATCCTGTTTAGATTTCTAGCTTTTGACAATCCATATCTTATGAACCTAGCTTCATTTTGTTTCAGTTACTTAGCTTGCTAAGCGCCTTTAAAAATATTTAGCTAGAACCATAATCTATTGATCCTCAATTCGCGATAAATTCTAAACATGATCTAAAAATAAAAACCGATATGTCTGCTAAGTTGAAATTTCTACTGATGAGAGCATGCTTTAGATAAAGGGAGGGAAAAAAGGGTGTTGGATTGCTAGAAACGAGTCATTAAACACCCAAATAATAGATTATTTTACTACAAAAATTTCTTTTTGTACATTTTCTATCTTCAATTTAAGTCCATTTTGTTTCAAATCTTTTTTAAAGGCTTTTAAGTCCTTGTAGTTCAAAGTCATGTCATATCTTCCTTCCAACTGAGTTTTATTCTCCACTAAAAGGCCCATGTAGTCGGACATATTTGTACTTATACTTGAGAGTGGTTTATTGGTGAATATTACTTCATCATCTGTAGTACTGGTTCGAGAAGTCTTTCCTACTCCCTTAGTCATTTTGTTTCAAATCTTTTTTAAAGGCTTTTAAGTCCTTGTAGTTCAAAGTCATGTCATATCTTCCTTCCAACTGAGTTTTATTCTCCACTAAAAGGCCCATGTAGTCGGACATATTTGTACTTATACTTGAGAGTGGTTTATTGGTGAATATTACTTCATCATCTGTAGTACTGGTTCGAGAAGTCTTTCCTACTCCCTTAGTCATTTTTTGCTCATTACCTCCAAGAATCTGATAGACAGTGACTTCTTGCATTTGTTTTTCCACTTGCAAGCCATACTTTTTGAGGATCTTATCTAAAAGTGCCTTATCCTTTTCATCATTGGTTTTATGTGCACCATTATAATAAATTAACTCATACTTGCCTGATTCCATCTCTTTTGGCACTTCTACTAGTAAATAACTCACATCCAATAAGTTAGCAAGGAGTTCTTTAAAACTACTGCCTATGCTGTAGGTTCCTTTACTCATAGCCATGGCAGATGCTCCTTCATATTCTCCAATGGCTTCAATCTCAAAGACATTCTCTTTAGACTTTACATATCCAAAATATTCCGACATACGACTAGCTCTTTGCTCACTTTTAGGCTCTGCCTCTTCCTCCTCAATAGCTCTGCCTTCCAAAAATTGCTGTAGTTTTTCTTCTGTTAATTCCGTAGGTATACCCATCCAGCTTATTTTACCTGCTTTGTCAATTAAGACCGTTTTAGGAATGGCATCTGCCGCAAAAGTATCTTGTGTTAGATTCGTAACATCTGTTACAACTGCTGTTTGAAAATCATACCTTTTAATGGCCTTACTTGCTTTTTCAGGTGTTTCATAGGTCATTGAAAGAAAAATTACATCCTCTCGGTCCTTTACCGATGCTTGTAATTCATTGATGTGTGGAATGGCTTGAATGCAAGGTCCACACCAGGTCGCCCAAAACTCCAATACAATAAACTTTCCCTCCAATGTCTTATCCTTAGGTACATTGTGCAACCAGTGAGTAATGTTTATTTCTGGTGCAGCTTTGCCTACTTCCAACATGCTGCTTTGTGCAATAGTTAACGGTGTCAAAAAAGCGATTAAAGCAAAGGTTAAATAGCAATTTTTCATTTTCATGGATTTTTTTAGAATAAAACGTCTGCTAGGGAAAGGTATTTTTTCTTAAGAATTACTAAAAAGAAATTGACATTCTGGTGAGATAGGGTTAAAAGTTGAAGGGTGTAAAGGTTTTGCTGTTAAACCTTTACACCCTTCAACTTTTAACCTAAATTAGACTACAACTTCACCAAGCTACTATCCTGTGCAATGAAAACTTTATGCTTTTTCGTCTTAGGTACCAATAGTAAGCCATTTGATTTTAAATCCTTTTCAAAAGCTTCGAGACTCTTGAAGCTAA
>JBCBCD010000474.1:0-5767 GCA_038530915.1 Bacteroidota bacterium | reverse complement strand
CATACCATATCAATAAATACATCACTATTGATATGGTATGTTACCGTCGTCATGGTCACAATGAAGGAGATGATCCTAAGTTCACTCAGCCAGAGATGTATTCATTCATCAATAATCACCCTAATCCGCGTGAAATTTATTCTCAAAAATTAATTGAACGTGGTGATTTGGACAAAGGCCTGGCAGATGAGATGGAAAAATCTTTCTGGAATGTATTGCAAGAGCGATTAGATGAAGTGAAAGAGAATCCACTACCTTATAAATACCAACAACCGGAGAGAGACTGGAGAGAATTGAAGAAAATAACTTCAGCAGAAGATTATGAGACGTCTCCCGCTACTGGAATTGAGCAAGAATCCTTGGACAAAATCATTAATCACTTAATGAATTTACCTTCAGATTTCACTCCACTTTCTAAGGTAAAACGCTTGTTCAAAGGAAAACAAAAGCTCTTAGATAACAATAAAATGGATTGGGCTATGGCAGAATTGAGTGCCTATGCGAGTATTCTTTTAGAAGGAAAAGATGTACGCATGAGTGGTCAGGATGTCAAACGTGGTACTTTCTCTCACAGGCATGCTATCCTAAGAGATGGCAATACCTTCGAAGAGTTCAATCGTTTGCATGGCATGGCAAAAGGTCAAGGCAAGTTTAGAATTTTCAACTCTTTATTATCAGAATTTGCTGTAATGGGATTTGAATATGGCTATTCACTGGCTACACCAAATGCATTAGTTATCTGGGAAGCTCAATTTGGTGACTTCTCAAATGGCGCTCAATCGATGTTTGATCAGTTCTTAGCAGCCGCTGAATCGAAATGGAGAAGAATGAGTGGTCTTACCCTTTTACTGCCTCATGGTTATGCAGGTCAGGGTCCAGAGCACTCTAGTGCCCGTTTGGAGAGATACTTACAGGCATGTGCAGAATACAATTTAACAGTAGCAAATGTTACGACTCCGGCCAACTTTTTCCATTTGATCAGAAGACAATTGGAACGTCCGTTTAGAAAGCCATTGGTGGTTATGTCACCAAAATCATTACTTCGTCACCCTGAATGCGTGTCTGATGTTTCTGAATTCACTAGTGGGTCCAATTTCAAAGAAGTGATTGATGATGCTACTATTGGGCCAAGAAGTGGTAAAAAAGTCAATAGAGTGTTGCTATGTACTGGTAAAATTTACTACGACCTACTAGCTAAGCAACGTGAAGATAAACGCAGTGATATTGCAATTGTACGATTGGAACAGTTGTATCCACTTCCAATGAAGCAAATTGAACAGCTGTTGACAGAAAGATACAGTAATGCTGAAGTGTATTGGGTACAAGAAGAACCGGCTAATATGGGTGCATGGTCCTTTATTCTGACCAATTATGAAGGAAGAATGCTTAAGTTGATAAGCCGTAAGGCAAGTGCTTCACCGGCAACTGGCTTTAAGAAGGTACACGATCAACAACAAGCAGAAATAATAAATAAAGCCTTCGCTTAATTTTTTTGTTGGTTGTTGGTTTTTATCATAGAAGCAAAATTTATTCTGCAATAAGAACGAACAACCAACAACTAACAACCTTTATAAGCTATGACATTTCATTGTACTTTTCTACAATGTCATCAATCACCTTATCCAACATTTTATATACCAAACTAAAGCCATTATCGTCCCAATAGGGATCAGGAACATCTATACGGCTTTCGTTAGTGGCATAACTCATTATCATCTTTACTTTTTCTTTACTTTTTTCATCAGGAGCCATGTTAATGATATTTCTGAAGTTGGAATGATCCATAGCTAAAATCAAATCATACTCCTCAAAATCAGATCTGGTAAACTGTCGAGCGCTCTGATCGGTAATATCTATATTATGTCGCTTTGCCTCAGCAATAGATCTTGGATCAGGCAATTCCCCAACATGATAGGCACCCGTACCTGCCGAATCTACTGTCCAGTTAAGGCCATGCTGTTTGATTTTTTGTTTCATTATACCTTCTGCAAGTGGTGACCTACAAATATTACCTAAGCAAACCATTAATATTTTCATCTTGTTTTATTTGGAAGTCTGTAAAATCATCAACAATATTTGTGATGAAAAGTGCTAAAGAACTTTTTTAAAACAACTTTAAACAAGATACCAAACTAATCTTTTAGATATATTGGAACGCACATTCTTTATGTGTTGACAATGGCAAAGATTAGTATTTGGAACATAATAGAAAATAATGAAAATAGTTATTGCAGGTGCAGGTGATGTTGGATTTCACCTTGCTGAATTGTTATCTCATGAGAATCAAGACATTACGCTCATAGATACTGATCAGGAAGTATTGGACCACGCTGCTACCCACTTGGATGTATTAACCTTAAGAGGTGACTCATCATCCATGGAAGTTTTAAAAGAAGCTAAAGCCCAAAAAGCAGGATTAGTCTTAGCTGTAACAACTTCTGAAAAAAACAATATTCTCACTGCTATGCTGGCTAAAAGGATGGGAGCCAGCAAAACAATAGCACGTGTAAAGAGTGATGAATACCTAAATACAGAACAAGAAAAAACACTCAATGACTTGGGAGTTGATACGCTGATTTCTCCACAGAAATTAGCATCGGACGAGATCAAAAGGTTGGTGCGCCAATGTTCGTTCACCGATGTTTTCGAATTTGACAATGGAAAGATCAACCTGGTTGGTTTTCAAATTTATGGCAACTCTCCCCTACTTAATGAAAATGTAGAACAAATTGAGCATAGATATGACGATATGCAGATTAAATTGGTGGCCATCCTTAGAGGAAATGAGACCATTCTTCCTTCTCCTACTACTTATCTGCGCAGAAACGATCATATCTATTTTGTCACCAGAAAAGAGCACATAGATTTTTTAGCAGGCATAGTAGAGAAAAGAAAGACAAGTGTTCGCAACATCATGATATTAGGAGGTTCTGACCTGAGTTTGGCTACAGCACAATGCTTAGAAGGAAATTACAATATCACACTAATTGAAAAAGATAAAGACAGGTGTAAACAGCTGACCGAGCATCTAAGTCACACGCTTGTTATCAATGGAAATACCAGTAATATTGATTTGCTGGAAGAAGAGGGGCTTTCCAATATGGACGCCTTTATTGCATTGACCGAAAATTTTGAGACTAATATTATTGCAAGTTTAGCAGCTAAAAATCACGGAGTGTACAAAACCATTGCTCAGGTAGAGCATAAAGAGTACATCCATTTGTCTCAAAACCTGGGCGTAGATACCTTAATCAACAAAAAATTGATTGCTGCCAACAACATCTTCCGCTACATTCGAAAAGGGCAAATAGAAGCCATTACCAGCTTAAGTGGTGTGGATGCAGAAGTAATTGAGTTTGTAGTTAATAAAGAAAACTATTTGACTAAAAAGCCACTCAAAGATTTACATATTCCCAAAGCTGCCTTAGTGGCCGGCATTGTAAGAAATCATAAAGGAATTATACCAGACAAAGATTTCCAACTGCAATTAAATGATAAAGTGATTGTCTTTTGCATGCCTGAAGCGATATCAAAACTTGAAAAGCTGTTTAGATGATCAATTTTAAACTCATACTTAGAGTACTGAGTGTTCTCTGCATCATCATTGGTGTATTAATGATGACTGGTATTGGATTTGCTTTGGCTTATCAGACAGATGATGCCATGTCACTACTCATTTCTGGTCTAATTGCAATTGGCATAGGTACTCCGCTCTTTTTTTTAACCAGAGGTTCAAAAAAATCCATTCATCGAAGAGAAGGCTATTTGATTGTAGCTTTAGGGTGGCTCACAATGGTGAGTTTAGGTACCATCCCTTATTTATTGAGTGGTGTCATCCCGAACATTACAGACGCATTTTTTGAATCCGTCTCTGGCATGACAACCACTGGAGCTTCCGTTTTAACAGATATAGAAGGTACTCCCAAAGGAATACTTTACTGGCGTAGTCTTACCCAATGGATAGGTGGAATGGGAATCATCGTACTGACCGTCGCCATCTTCCCTTTATTGGGAATTGGTGGAGTAGAATTGTTTGTGGCCGAAGCTCCAGGGCCAAAATCTGATAAATTGCATCCCCGCATTCAAGAAACTGCAAAACGCTTATGGTTGATTTACGTAGGCCTAACCATTGTTTTAACCGTCATATTAGATCTTAGTGGGATGAATTTTTACGATGCCATTAATCATGCCTTGACCACCATGGCTACCGGAGGATTTTCTACTAAAAATGCAAGTATGGCTCATTTCAATGTGCCTCACATTCAATACATTATCGTGTTATTCATGTTCATAGCAGGGACTAACTATACAGTGATCTATTACAGTTTAAACGGAAAATTTAAACAAGTATGGAGGAGTGATGAGTTCAAATTCTATCTCTTACTTGTCCTTCTTTTGTCACTGTTTATTACCATTTCGGTTAAAAACGCGATAGATATTAGTTGGGAGCAAGCTTTCAGAGATAGCATTTTCCAAATAGTTTCACTGATCACCACTACTGGTTTTGTCTCAGCAGATTATACTCAATGGACCTATGGATTAACGATGATCTTTTTCATTTTAATGTTTGTAGGAGCCTGTGCAGGTTCGACTAGTGGAGGAATAAAACTGATTCGTCATATTGTATTTTTCAGAAACTCAGTCTTAGAGTTCAAACGCATATTACACCCTAGAGCAGTGATTCCATTGAAACTCAATGGTGAATTGGTATCCGGTAGAATACGTACGCACATTATCATTTTCTTACTCCTATATTTAATTCTTTTTGTCTTTGGTTCTGTCTTGTTATCTATACTTGGATTAGATTTCTTGACAGCCATAGGAGCAGTTGCCACCTCACTTGGTAATGTTGGTCCCGGCTTGGGAGAAGTAGGGCCGGTTGATAATTTTGCCTGGCTTTCCGATGCAGTGAAATGGATCTTGTCTTTCTTAATGTTAGTAGGTCGACTGGAGATATTTACCATCTTGGTTTTATTCAGCCCCTATTTCTGGAAACTCAACTAGAATGGTTGTTGGTTGGAAATTTTCATGCCGCAAAAATAAAAAACCTGCCCAAAAATAAATTGAGCAGGCTGAGCTAATCATAATCCCATGAAAATATAAGACAAATATACGATTAAAATATTATAAAATCCATAGATATGTCTGTTTGAAGCAAGAGAAAATTGAAAAAATCATTACAATCGTCCGACTTAATTAGAATTTAATACAAAAGGATGGATAAAAAATTGTGATTTCATTAGATTTGAAGGAAATCTCCATTAATCGGTGATTGATGACATTTTTAAGATGTCAATTTTGATAATCTACATAAAACTTTAAAATTATGTCAAACGAAGAAAATCCAATTCAACCAACACAAGGCGGAACTGATCCAAAAATGGTAGGTATCGTAGCTTACATTACATTGATCGGATGGGTCATTGCATTATTGCTGAACAATAGCAGCAAGTCCGAATTTGCTTCTTTCCACATCCGTCAGGCTTTGGGTCTTATCCTAATGTCATTTGTATCCTTCATCCCAGTTTTGGGTTGGATCATTGCTATTGGTGCATTCATCTTATGGATTGTAGCTTTGATTGGTGCTATCCAAGGTAAGCAAGAACCAGTGCCGATTGTAGGTCAGTACTTCCAGGAGTGGTTTAAGTCTATTTAATCCACCAGGATTCGTTTCGTGTTTTTTCTATATAAAAGTCTGGCTTTTAGAGAGGAAAGACACGTACTACCATTCTTTTTGTTGCTTTCCTTTGTAGTTCAACAACAAAAA
>JBCBCD010000473.1:0-5776 GCA_038530915.1 Bacteroidota bacterium | reverse complement strand
CAATTGAATCAAGCATCATACATTTTTAAATACTTCCGATCAAAGTGACAAAGTAATAATAAGTGGTTGGACAAAAATAAACAGTGTTTTTGTCCAACCACTTAACTCTTCTTTTATTATGATAATTCAAGCTTAGAAGTCTAAGGCTACTTAGACATTCGACCTTAGACATAAAATCAACTCACTGCTTCCTCAATTTTCACCTTCTCTAATGCCTGCTCCAAATCCTTAATCAAATCTTTCTCATCTTCAACACCTATGCTCAGTCGAATTAAGGTATCGGTCAAACCTACTTTCAATCTCTCTTCTCTTGGAATAGAGGCATGTGTCATTGATGCGGGATGGCCAATCAAAGACTCCACGCCACCCAATGATTCTGCCAAAATAAAGTAATGGGTATTTTGCATGACGATATTGGCATTATCCATATCATCGTTTTTCAAATCAAAAGATACCATAGCTCCAAAGTGACGCATTTGTTTTTTTGCAATCTCGTGATTAGGATGGTCTTCAAAACCCGGCCAGTATACTTTGCCCACTTTGGGATGTGCTTTCAGGTAATTGGCGATGGCTGCCGCATTTTGACATGCTCTTTCTACTCTCAAGTGCAGTGTCTTGATACCTCTTAAGATCAAAAAACAATCTTGCGGACCAGGCACCGCTCCTACTGCATTTTGTAAGAAAGACAATTCTTCTGCCAATGCTGCTTTATTGGTGACTACTGCTCCGTGGATGACATCTGAGTGCCCACCAAGGTATTTTGTTGCAGAATGCAAAACCAAGTCAGCACCCAAATCTAAGGGCTGTTGTAAATAAGGGGAAGCGAAAGTATTATCTACTGCCACTAGAATATCATGTTGCTTGGCAATTTCACAAATCGCTGCTATGTCTATAATATTTAGCATTGGATTGGTAGGTGTCTCAATCCAAATCATTTTTGTTGCAGGTGTAATATGCTGGGCAAACTCCAGAGGCTTGTCCATAGAAACGAACTTTGGCTTTAAGCCATACGTTTGGTGTACACGAGTCATCAAACGGTAGGAACCACCATAAAGATCATCGGTAGATAAGATTTCATCTCCAGGCTTCAACAACCTCAAAATAGCATCCATAGCTGCTAAACCACTGCTATAGCAAATGGCATGTGTACCATTTTCCAGTGCAGCTAAATTCTTTTCCAATACCTGGCGAGTAGGGTTTTGTGTACGAGCGTATTCAAAACCTTTGTGTTTACCAGGTGCTTCTTGTGCATATGTAGAAGTCTGGTAGATTGGTGTCATAACGGCACCAGTAGATGGGTCCGGTTCTATACCAGCATGAATGACTTTTGTTCCAAATTCCATATCGTTATTTTATTTCACCATAGAGTCGAAAGAGTTCCATGGAGTTATCATTAAGTTTATTCAAAAACAACAAAGAGGAACCTTTGGTTGAAGGATTCCTCTTTATTACAAATTACGAAATATTTCATATAAAGTTCGGGTAGCAGATAATTATATTGACTTTCGATTCAAAGCCTCTACACACTACACCCTAAACCCTACACTTTTCTTATCCTTTTCTGGCAATCGCTCTCTTCACAGCTTCTTTTACGTCATTCACACCTAAGCCATATTTGTTCATTAGGTCAAATGGCTTACCACTTTCTCCAAAGCTGTCATTTACAGCAACAAACTCCATTGGAGCAGGATGTTGATGAGCTAATACCTGAGCTACAGCAGCGCCTAAGCCACCTAATCTTTGATGCTCTTCAGCTGTTACTGCACATCCGGTTTTGTTGACTGAAGCCAATACTGCCTCTACATCCAAAGGCTTGATGGTATGAATATTAATCAATTCACAGCTGATGCCTTCCGCCGCTAATTCCTTAGCAGCTTCGATAGCTTGCCACATCATATGCCCGGTTGCAAAGATACTTACATCAGTACCTTCTGCCATGGTAATGGCTTTACCAATTTCAAAAGTTTGATCTTCAGGGGTGAAAACCGGCCAGCTAGGCCTACCAAAGCGCAAGTAAACAGGACCATGATGATCTGCAATTGCAATGGTTGCAGCCTTAGTTTGATTGTAATCACATGGATTGATTACTGTGAAACCTGGGAGCATACTGATCATACCCATGTCTTCCAAAATTTGGTGAGTGGCTCCATCTTCACCTAAAGTTACACCCGCATGAGAAGCACAAATCTTTACATTTTTGTGTGAGTAGGCTACAGATTGTCTGATTTGATCATAAACACGACCAGTAGCAAAGTTGGCAAAGGTAGTTGCGTATGGAATTTTTCCGGCAGTAGCCAAACCCGCAGAGATGCCTATCATATTGGCTTCAGCAATACCTACCTGAAAGAAACGATCAGGATGTTCATCAATAAACTTTTGAATTTTTAATGATCCTACCAGGTCAGCACAAAGTGCAACAACGTCAGGATTGTGTTGACCCAAATAATGAACGCCAGCACCAAAGCCATCACGGGTAGCTTTTTTTTCTGTATATGTAAGTTGATCTAACATTTTTCTAAGAATTTGAAAGTTTAAAATAGGTTAAGCTAGTAGTCACCAAGTGTCTCTTCTAATTGCGCCAATGCCACTTCCGTTTGCTCAGCATTAGGAGCTTTTCCATGCCATTTGTGTGTACCTTGCATAAAGTCTACACCATAACCCATTTCAGTCTTCATCAAAATAACGATAGGTTTCCCTTGTCCTGATTTAACTCTGGCTTCTTCTAACTTAGCAACAACAGCTGCCATATTATTTCCTTCTTCTAAAATCATCACATCCCAACCGAAAGCTGCCCATTTAGCAGGAAGATCACCTAAACTCAAAACTTCTTCATTAGGGCCATCAATTTGTTGGCCATTCCAGTCGACTGTTACAATTAAATTATCCACTTTATTATGAGCTGCATACATTGCTGCTTCCCAAACTTGACCTTCTTGTAATTCTCCATCACCTGTTAAAGCAAAAACATTTTTATCATCACCATTTAATTTTTTAGCCAATGCCATTCCAATAGCAACAGATAACCCTTGACCTAAAGAACCTGAAGCTACTCTGATACCAGGCAATCCTTCATGTGTGGCAGGGTGGCCCTGAAGACGAGAATTGATCTTTCTAAAAGTTGCTAATTCTTCTACAGGGAAATAACCACTTCTAGCCAAGACACTGTACCAAACCGGAGAGATATGACCATTAGAAAGGAAAAAAACATCTTCTCCTTTTGCATCCATATTAAATTCAGGTTTGTGATCCATAATGGCAAAATAAAGCGCTACAAAAAAATCAGTACAGCCTAGAGAACCACCAGGGTGACCACTAGCCGCACCCGAAGTTTGACGGATAATGTCCCTTCTGACTTGAGAAGCAATTTTTTCTAATTGATTGATGTCTGCCATAAAGCTTAATTTTCAATATTGGTGTAATAGATCTATATAAAACAGGGGCAATTTAAAGAAAAAGGGCAAGCTGTCATTGTCACAGATTGCCCTTTTTACGATATTTTATACGCTAAGCAACGAGATTATTCGTTTACAGAATCAGCAAGTTCTTTTCCAGGTTTGAATTTAACGATGTTTTTCGCAGCAATTTCAATTGTTTCACCTGTTTGTGGGTTTCTTCCGGTTCTTGCTTCGCGTCGGCTAACAGATAGAGTACCGAAGCCAATTAAGGTTACTTTGTCGCCAGCTTTAAGCGCTTCACCCATGCTGTCTAAAACTGCATTTAGTGCTTCACCAGCTTGATTTTTACTTAAGCCTGTTTTTTCGGCAACTTTGTTGATCAAGTCTCCTTTATTCATTACATAAATTGTTTAGATTAGGAATGAGAACTAAAAATAGTTCGTAGGTTTTGCTTTACCAAGTTTATCGTTTAAAAATAGGGATGCTACGGGATTTTCCAAAATTTTCGTTCAATATATACGAAATTAAATATAAAACAAATAATGTCAAATATAAATAAAATAAATATGAAGGCTTTTTCAAAGGTTTTTACGCTAATTGGCTTGATTTTACTGCTTTCTGTGGCTTCTGTCTCTTCTTCTTGTAGTAAAAAGGTAGGGTGTCCAGCGCAGGAAAGTTTAAAAGCTCAAACCAATAAAAGAGGGGAGCTAAAGAATAAAAAAGGAAAATCTAACCTTTTTGATAAGAAAATGAGAAGGAAGAATTAGTTGTTGGTTGTTGGTTTTGGGTTTAGCGGAATTTATTCTGCAACAACAACAACAAACCAACAACTAAGACCTTTTCATACTATCACTCAGGCTTTCCCCTAATAAGTTGAATAAACTAACAGTAACAAAAATGGCCAGACCGGGAAAAATGGCTAGCCACCATGCTTTTGATGTTTCTTTAGAAAGATTGAGTAAATAGCCCCAACTGACTTCTTTATCCCCGAGACCAATTCCTAAAAAGGAAAGGGTAGCTTCTATCATGATCGCTCCGGCTACTCCAAAAGCCAAAACGATTAAGACTGGTGCTATGGCATTGGGTAAAATATGATTGAGCATGATTCTAAGGTGAGAAAAACCCATACTTTTGGTAGCTTTAATATAAGGCATCGTCCTGATGCGCATCGCTTCAGCCCTTGTAAAACGGGCAATCAACGTCCAGCCAATACATCCAATGATGATCATGATATTGTAAATAGATTTAGTTGACATCAATGAAAGAGCTGCTAAAACGATAAGAAGGGTAGGCATAGCATCTACTATTTCTATGATGCGCATAATGATACTGTCTAGCGGAATGGCAAAACGTTTGCCGCTTAATCTTGTATCCATTAGCTTGCCTATTGCTATAAAAGCAAACAGAATAATAGCAAATAAAAGGATACTGATCAATACTTGATAGAAAGAATTGAATAGGTGTACTCTACAATATATTGCCCAATAAATGGCTGCTATCAACCCGATGGTATAACTTATGGATTGAATTAAAGAAAGTCTCAGTAGGTCGTTTCCAAAATACCCTGATACCAAACCAAAGAAAATGCCAAGACCTGCAGCTATTCCAATGGCCAACAGCCCAATGCTTAAAGCAATACGAGTTCCCGCAATAAGTCCAGCTAAAACATCTCGCCCCAGTACATCTGTACCGAGCCAATGCCTTTGTTTTAGTGCGCTCACATCTTGACTGGCTAAAGGACTTACGGCACTCATATTGTTCCTATCGATGGTAAAGGCAGCGTAAGGAATCAATGGCCTAACCACACTACCTTCATCATAATCCACTTGGTACCAATCTCGAGCAAAGAAAATATCTTGCTGATCCTTGATGCCCAATTCAACCAAAAGCTCATCGAATAAAGGATAATGTGCTTCTCCTTTTATCTTGCAGTAAAAAGGCTTTTCGTTGGCAATCCAACCACCAAATAGGGCAAAAAAGATCAATACCAATAAAACACGAATACATAGTTTTGCCAGGCGATCTTCAGAAAGTTTTCGCCAGATCAATTTTAAATAAGAAAGACCCACTCTTTTTGTATTCGTTTTATTTTCCATACACTTATTTCAGCTTTACACGTGGATCAAATAATGAATACAGTATATCAGCAAGAAGAATCCCAAGCACAGTAAGAAATGCACCTATCATTAAAACAGCATAGACAACAGGCCAATCTCTTTGGAAAATGGCGTCTATGGTCAATTTTCCCATACCGGGTATAGCAAAAATTTGTTCAATAACTACCGATCCTGCTATCAGGGCAGGCAGCATATTGGCAATAAGGGTAATGAGTGGATAGAGGGCATTTTTTAAAGCATATTTCCACCGGATTTTTTGTTCTG
>JBCBCD010000472.1:0-5781 GCA_038530915.1 Bacteroidota bacterium | reverse complement strand
GGAGGATAATCTAAACGCTCCTGATGACAACGAAAGGATTAATAGAAGACCAATTAATAGAATACTCGAAAAGAAAAGAAAGCGGAGAGGCTCATTATAAAATCAAGGATTTTTATAGCTTCTTTTATGTCAACAAGCGTTTTTCAGAAGATGAAAAGTATAAATTTTGTGCAGAGGGAATATTTAAAGCTCTCAACTATTTTAAAGCAAAACGAAAATCCATAATTGAGGACAATCAAGAAATCAACTTCAATGACTTGCATGACATGACCAAGGAAGTCTATCCGCATCAAGTCTTATTTCAATTTTGTGCCCCTGATGCAGCAAAAAAAATTAGTGAGGACGAAATAATCCAGTTCTTAAACTATTACGATTCCAATCATACTATTAAAGTTTACAACGAGGCTCGACAAGAATACAACGATGTGGACATTAGCAATCATTTGCTTTATCATAGCTATGTTTTGGACCTTGTAATTTATTTTTCCAAGCACAATTCGATTTCACAGAATTTAAAAGATAGTCTTCAACAACTAAAAAATAGCACAGCGCTTCAAAAGTGGGAACGTCAATCATTAAAAATTGATGCTATAATTGAGGAGAATGGCGAATTTTCATTCATCAAGCCCGAAGAAAAGAATTCCAAAGAATTATCGGCTAATGATTTAGCGATTGGAAAAAAGTGGAATTGGCTTCAACAACAAGAATTGAAATTTATTGACAAGAAAGAAGAATTTTATTCAATCATTGAGAAGTTGTCGAAGGTATATTATTTCAACAAACAGGCATTGACCCCTGAATTGAAAGACTCAATTGGTTTAATAGCCCCTAATGAATTTGAGGTTTTTGTTTTGGACATTTACAATGAAACAATAAGCGAAGGAAAAAAAAGAAGTGGCTGGTTTGTCGGTGATAAAGTCATTGCTTTTCAAATCTTCGTTTGGTTGATGCACCATTTGAATACTCCTAACCAATACTCTATTTTGACAAAGCTTGCTGAAAAGTGCTTTACAAAAATTCCAAGAGTTGGACCAACATCAAGAAAACTGGGTGATTTAGTCTTAAAAATCCTTGACGAAAGTGAGACAATTGAAGGACTGGGGATATTACTTAACTTAAAGGCAAGAGCGAAGTATCCTGTTTTTCGAGAAGCGTTAGATGCATCAATTAAAAGAGCTATAAATTACACGAAATTAGACCCAAATGAAGTTGAGGATTTTTTCATTAGTGATTATGGTTTGAAAAATGGAGAAGTTGAATTTAGCTTTGGAGAATACCTTTCAAAAATTGTAGTCGAAGATTTTAGTAAAGTGAATTTGCTATGGTTGAAACAAGACGGAAGCACTCAAAAAAGTGTTCCCGCAAAAGTTAAAGCAGGATATTCCTCAGAATTAAAATTATGGAAAGCTAAACATAAGGACATTAAAAAAGAACTATCTGGTCAAAAGCAACGAATTGAGGGATTCTGGCGAAAAAAGAAAAAATGGAGTTACAAAAATTGGGAAAAATATATTTTAAATCATAAGCTAATCAATCACATCGCTCAAAAATTGATATGGCAATTTGAATCAAAAGAAATAAAAATTAATGCGATTTATCAAGAAGGTGAATTGGTAAGACCAAATGGAGAAAGGATAAGTATTTTAGAAGAATGTACGGTTTCGCTTTGGCATCCTTCAAATTCAACCGTTGAAGAAGTCCGAGCTTGGAGAAATTTTATTTTAGATAAAGAAATAAAACAGCCTTTCAAGCAAGCTTATCGGGAAATATACCTTGTAACGGATGCAGAAATAAATACCTCTACCTATTCAAATAGGTTTTTAAACCACATAGTCAGGCATCATAAGTTTGCAGCATTAGCTAAACAAAGAACTTGGGTTTATGCCAATGTATTTGCTCAGCACAATCCATACATAGAATATGCAGATTATAAGATAAAGGCTACGTTCGATTTGGAGAATAGTTATGACCTTGCAACAACTGGAAGAGTACATTTCAGGGATTTAAAGAAAAATGAAGCGATTCAAATGGAGGAAGTGCCGACTATGATATTTTCGGAAACGATGAGAGATGTTGACTTGTTTGTTGGAGTTTGCTCAATCGGAATAGAGGAAGAATGGAATCAAAACCAACACATGAATTATTGGAGGAATTACTCAAGTTCCGATTTATCCGAAACTGCAAAAACAAGAAAAAGTGTTCTTGCTAACATGTTGCCGAAATTAAAAATCAAAGGCCAATGTGAACTTACTGAAAAATATTTGAAGGTGAATGGTAAAGTAAGAACGTACAAAATTCACTTGGGAAGTGGGAATATTTTAATGGAACCAAATGACCAATATTTGTGCATTGTGCCAGATAGAAGTAAAAAAGGACAAGCTGACAATGTGTTTTTACCTTTCGATGATGATGCTGTTTTTTCAATAATTTTAAGTAAAGCGTTCCTTTTGGCAGATGATGATAAGATAGAAGATAGAGTAATCTTAAATCAAATAAATAGATAAAAAAGAAACCGAACGCCCAAAAACAAATAAGCGTCAAAGCGAGGCGACGGCCATAGCATTGACGCTATGTTGGACGAAATCCGCCATCCAGCACAGTATTATGGGACTTGAAAACATTTTTTTCATATCTGTAATGACTCTACCAGAAGGGTCAAAGAATAAAACTAAGGTTTTCTGCTATTCAAGTCCATCGATTTTAGAGCCAAGAAGTTAAAAACAGCTCAATTTCCTATACTTTCCTTGTTTTTGAGCATGGGTATGGCCCACGACCCTAAGTCGTTACTACAAATATCTATTTTTTAAGTTTTTTAGTTGGGTTAGGAGGCGCCCTTGCTGTCTGTATGGCGGTGATGGGTAATTGAACGATGGTATCCATAGCCCCGCAATGGGTACAAACATTAAGGTGCCTGTCCAGAATTTTTTCCAATAGTTGTGTTTTGCGTTCTTTTCTGGAGGTTTGTGCAAAGGGCTTGGAGGCTATGTTTAAGTCTTTTCTGGCAATGGCTAGACTTTGTGCCTTAGCCCGATTGGACAAAAAACCATAATGCCGCATTCTACGAAAACCAGTTGGTAGTATGTGCAAACAAAATCTTCTTAAGAACTCTACCCCATCCAAACGCATGATTTTAGGCTGGCCATCTTGTCGATAATCTTTGTATCGAAAATGGACTTTGTGTTGATCAATTTTGGTAATTCGATGATTGCTGATGGCCACTTTGTGGGTATATCGCCCCAAATATTCCACCACGGCTTTAGGCCCTGTAAAAGGAGCTTTGGCATAAACGACCCAAGCTTGTTGGTAGCGTTGTTGTGTCCATTTCTTTCGTTGTTGTGCTGTTTTTGGAGCAGATGCGGGGATAGAAAGCTGTCCATTCTTCCAAGCCTTGATAAAGGCCTTAAGGAAAATAGCACGAAAGACCCTACTCATGGCCTTTACTGGAAAAAGGAATCCAGATTTACGCTTAGGCCTAGTCCATTGCCTATTTTTGTTGATACCTCCAGCTGGAACAATGGCATGGATATGGGGATGCAAACTCAGGTTTTGGCCCCAGGTATGCAATACCATAGTTGCTCCCATTTGTGCGCCGAGATACTTTTGATCGTGTCCAAAAGTACGTAAGGTCTGCCAAGCAGATTGAAAGAGTAAATCGTAGCAGAATCTAGGATTATACCTGCACCATTCATTGAGTTGCTGTGGAATGGTGAATACGACATGATAATAGCTTAAGGGCAGGAGTTCTCGCTCTCGCTCTTGAATCCATAGTTCTCGTTCCAATCCCCCACATTTAGGGCAATGTCGATTGCGACAAGAGTTGTAACTTAGTCGAACAACTTGTTGGCAGGCCGAACAATAGTCAATGTGGCCGCCCAACTGAGCAGTACGGCACTGCTGCAATGCCTGTAAAGTACGAATGTGTTGAGTAGGTACTTTATGAGAGGCTTTAAAAGCAGGACCAAACTGAGCAATGACTTGAGCGACCTCAAATAGGGGGCGCTTAAGTCTGTTTTTCATGATAGAGAAAATCAAGAGGAGAATTAATATCGTGTAAACGAATGCTGGCGTACTTGAGATAAATCAAAGTACTGCTTAAGTAAGTATGTCCCAGGAGTTGTTGTAATCGTAAAATGTTGCCCCCATTATTGAGATAGTGAACGGCAAAGGAATGTCGCAAAGCATGTGGACAAACTCTTTTACGAATACGAGAACGCTGTAAAGTCATGCGAACGATATACTGCACACCACGCACAGAAATACCAGGGCTATCACTACGATCCCGACCAGGAACAAGGTATTCTAATGGTTTTTCCTGTCGATAGTAATCATTAAGGGTGTTGCGAAGCCGGTCTCCATAGGGTAGAACTCGAGTAATTCCTCCTTTAGAAGTGCGAATGGTCACCGTACGCTGCTGAGCATTGAAATCACCAATTTTTAGGCGGCCTACTTCACTAGCACGCAAACCCAAGCCAAAAAGCAACTCAATGATCAGTCGGTGGCGCATACTGCGAGTAGAACTGATGAGGTGTCGGATCTCTTCAAGGTTAAGCACTTCTCCAATCTGTTTACTACGACGTGGGTTAGGAATGGAAACGACAAGATCTTGTCGGCGTAAAACTTCTCGATAGTAATACTTGAGTGCACAGACCTGCATGTTCAAAGAAGAGGATGAGTAGGTCTTACGCTTCAGTGCTAAATAAGCAAGTAGTTGTTCTCTAGTAAGCTCATCAGCTGAGGTATCGAAGTGCTTTTGCACATCCCGCAATGCTCGAACGTAACTAATGCTGGTACTTGGCGCACAGCCTGCTACCGAAAGGTGATCAGCTAAACGGTCAAGTGGGCCTTGTAAGTCAACACGATGAGTTACTAATGCTTTTTTTTGTCATAATGAATGGTTTTTAATGTATTGGCAAGATAAATAGGAATCTGTATCTTAGGCAAGGTTCCCGCGATAGCGGGTTCGTTCAACAAGGTGTATAAGCAATAGCGGTTTAGGTACAAACTTGAACCGTTTTTGCATTCAAATGGCTATCTTGCTGTCAGACAGTCTGTGGGCTAAATCCGCTACTGCTCATACACGTGACCGTTGCTTCATTGAAATGGAAAAAGAATTAATAGAGCTAATAGAAAACTATCCCAAACAACTGAACTGGGACGAGGTAAATGATTTTGACAACTTTGATGAAAGGTTGTCGGCGGTTAACTGTTTAGTTGTAAATACGATAGGAGTTTCTGAAGGTTTTATTGAATTCATTCCTGACAACAATCCACCATTAAGAGAAGAAGTTTTATGTTGGATTTGGGTGATTCGACCTGATTTATCCACTGAACTTATGAAGCTTGACGAAATACAAGATGACTTTAAAATCCTCCTTGAATCACATATAAAGAACAGAATGGAAAAATTTTGGGATCATATATCATAAGCTATGAATAAGACTTATAATGTATTGCTTGATGGTCAAAAAATTGGAACAACACAATTAGAAAAAGCAGATGCACCTATGGGCGTTGCTTTTGGACTGATTGAATTTATTGATATCGAATCTCCTTATCAATTCTTCAAAGAATACTGTTCCAAAAATGGGGTTACCATTAACACAGACGATCCCGAATTTGAAATTATAGATACTCAGGATATAACAGGACTCAAGGTATTGCGAAATGACGGGTTAGAAATAAAAGGAGAAGCTGGAAATGCGATCAGCGGAATGAAGGAAGAAGGGTATGAAATTCTTCTTCATAAAATGGATAACCTATTCCCAAAATTAAAATTTCATA
>JBCBCD010000471.1:0-5786 GCA_038530915.1 Bacteroidota bacterium | reverse complement strand
TTTTTTTTTTTTTTTTTTTTTTTTTTTTTTTTTTTTTTTTTTTTTTTTTTTTGTGGTTTTTTCTTATTCCCCTCTGGGGGTTTGTTGATGAGTCCACTCCAACAATCTAATACCCTTATCAACTTATACACTCATCAACTAAAAATAATGTCCAAACCAGAAATTAGAACGGTAGACGTAATCAGATATGTTACCCCGCTACGAGAAGGAGGATCTTTACCTGCTATAGTGGAAGCAGATGATGAATTCCCTTATGTCATCAAATTTAGGGGAGCCGGTCAAGGTAAAAAGGCATTGGTGGCTGAGTTGATTGGAGGAGAATTGGCCAGGGCAATGGGACTCAAAGTGCCTGAGTTGGTTTTTATGAACCTGGATGATTCTTTTAGTAAAACTGAGCCAGACGAAGAAATACAAGATTTACTCCGATTTAGTGTAGGATTGAATTTAGGCTTACATTACCTTTCCAGTGCGATTACATACGATCCTAATGTGAATATCGCCGAAGAGTACACGGCCTCCAAAGTCGTTTTATTAGATAGCATCATCACCAATATAGACAGAACTGCCAAGAACACCAATATGTTAAGTTGGAGAAGAGAACTATGGTTGATTGACCATGGAGCCAGTCTCTATTTTCACCATTCTTGGGCCGGATGGGAAGAAAAAGCAAAAAAGACCTTTCCGCCAATAAAAGACCATGTCTTACTTCCTATTGCTAAGCAGTTGACCAAAGCAGCAGCAGAAATAAAAGCAAAGATAACCGAAGCCATTATTTCAGATATCATCTCCATCATCCCTGAAGAGTGGTTAGAAGAGGAAGGTGCTACTTTAAGTATAGCTGAAAAACAAAAAGCATATACCCAGTTCATCTACTCCAGAATACAAAACATTGATTCACTAACTAAAGAAGCCGAAGATGCCAGAAAAGCTAGTTTATGAATACGCTTCTATACGGTTAGTACCAAAAGTAGAGCGTGAAGAGTTTTTAAATATTGGTCTCATTGTGTTCAGTAAAAGAAAGAAGTTTTTAGATTTAAAATATCATTTAGATGCGAAGCGCTTGTCTCTATTTTCTAATGAAGTAGAGTTGAAAGAAATAGAAGATTATCTAAAAACGTGGAAGTTGATATGTCAAGGTCATCCCAATGGTGGCAAAATTGCTGAATATGATCAATCCTATCGATTTAGATGGATAACAGCTCCTAAAAGCACCATTATTCAATGTTCTAAAGTACATCCTGGGTTATGTAATGAGCCAGAAGAAGTTTTAGATATTCTTTTCAAGAAATACGTGATGTAGTGTTTTACAACAACTAAAAACCAACGACTAGCAACTAATTTTATTCTTCCAATTCCACCTTCCTAATCAATACTGCACCATTGGTATCCAGATCAGCACTCAATAAGATTTGATGTTCTTTAATGCCATCATCTATGGATACAGCGACCGTATTAGGTGAGATAGAGCCGATGTCGTCTGCATAAAGGATCATAAAATTATCTTTTTCAAGTAGGGTGATTGGCATGGCATACCTGGATTTGTTAACTCGGTGCCTAAATAAGATCTCATCCCCATTGAGAAAAATGGTAACAATATCGCCATCTACGGTGCCATTGTCCCAGGCTCTCAATCTGACTTTGGTACTTTTAACTTCTATGACTCTTTGTATTTCAACCTTCCTTTCCACCATGCTTAAGCTGGAATCAACTAAAGGAGCTCGTATACTTTCTGGCTCCGGTTGAGCATCCATGGTTTTAAACAATTCCATTACACCAGGAGCACAAGGTCCGGTTTTCTTATTATACCCATTGATGTAGCCATCCCATTTTCCTTTTAGTGAATAAGTATCCATGTTTTCTTTCTTCAACTTTAAGAGGTAATTTTTGATGCACCAACGCCAGGAAGTGATAGATTGATCAGTAAGGGTAGTTTCTTCAATCTCAACTTCTCCATCCTCATTGAGGTACCATTTCAATTCCATTTCGGCGTCCCCTCCTACCCCTCTGGATTTGATTTTAGCCGTACCAACACCACCTTCTTTTAAAGTAACCTCCAGGTCAAAGTCATAATTACGATCTGACTGTCCTAATGCACCACGCCATACACCTTCTATTTTGAAAGCTTCATTTTGAGTACTGGCTATTTGCTCGTAGAGGTATTGCTTTTTTAAGACTACCTGCCCGGGGTTACAATTGGTAGCAGTCCATTTTCCTGTGAGCATAGCTTGGCCATCTACAACTTCATAGTTAAGACGCATGTATTTATGACACCATTTATTATCTTTCGGATCCGGTTCAGTTTGTTTGTATTCCTGTAGAATCCAATGATCTCCAATTTTTGAACCAAACAAAATAAAGCGCGCCTGGCTGCTTGTATCTGTTGAATAACAATAGGAGTTGCCGTTAATATTTTTTCCATCATCATCAATATATACTTCGTAAAGGAAAGAATCTACCAATCCTTCAATAGTGATGTAGCCTTTCCAAACTCCACTTAAAGATTGAGCATGGCAACCCAAAGTACACGAACAAAATACAAGCCAACAAAGTATATATCTGATAGAAATCATATATAGATGATGATATTAATCAAGTTGTAAATTTTCTCAAGTATCTATTTTTAAATAAAACAAAAGATAATTATATGAAGGTACAAATTCAAGCACCTTTCCAAGTAAGCGAGCCAATGCAAGACCTCATCAATGAAAAAATGGAAAAGGTATCACAGATCTTTGAACGCATTACAAAAGCAACAGTGTATCTCAAAGATGAAGTTAATCGAAATAACCACAAAGATAGTCGTCATGTACAGATTGAATTAGAAGTTCCTGGTCAACGACTATTTGCAGAAGATGAAGCCGAGTCCTTTGAACAGGCAATCGCTTCTGCTACCGATAAGATAAAACGTCAGGTAAGAGATTACAAAAGCCAACTATTGGATCATCGTTAGAAAGATTTTAAGCTGTGTTCCCTCTCTTAATAAGGTCGTCTTTAAACTCCCTGAATATTAAACACAGCCAAACAAGAGATGCTGCAACTCCCGTAGCATCTCTTTGTCTTTTGTCTGTATCCTTGAAAATCTCTCGCAACCTATTTTAAGGATTAAAAAATTTACTTTTCTTTCCAAGAAACAAACATTTATGTCCAATAGTAAGTCCCGCAGAGGGTTGAACATCGAATTGATCACTGCCATTTCAGCCATTGCTATAGGTGTAGCAGCACTAGGTTTTTCCTTCTATGAGGCTCGTCTCATGCGTGTCCAACAAGAAGCCAGCCTTTTTCCATATATTGATATTGGGGCCCATTACAACTCTGAGGGATTTGAAATAACCGCAGAAAACAAGGGAAATGGTTTGGCCTTCATAGAATCTGTAAAGGTTTCAAAAGATGGTTATTATTTTGAAAACTGGCAAGAAGTCATTGACTCAATAGCTCCACCAGAATACAGGATAGGCTATGATGTTTACGGAATCAATCAGCTCAATCAAAAAGTCATGGCTCCTAGAGAAGAGGTAAGTATCTTTAATGTACCTTGGACCGATGTTACCAGAGTACTGATCTTAGAGTATTTCTACGATTTGAATTTTGAGGTGATCTATTGCTCTATGCTGGATGATTGCTGGAGGGTTACCCAATTTGACAAGAAGCCTTTGAAAGGGAAATATGAGATAGATCCGGAGACGGACTTTAATAGATAGGTCTATGGTCTATGGTCTATGGTCTATGGTCTATAAGCATACTCATACTTGTCTTTTGGGTTTCATTTTCTTTCCAGATGTTAAAAGCCCAAGAAAGCCTAGTGCACTTAGCAAATTAGACCTTAGACACTTGATAATTTTATCATTATTTAATAAAATTAAAATCAGCAAAATAAACCCAAAAGATTATGTCTGCAGAACGCCCACATTAAAAGGCTCAACGTCCGCATTATTCGCAGCTTCTATTCCCATAGAGATGATTCTTCTTGTTTCCAAAGGATCAATGATCGCATCTACCCATAACCTGGAAGCAGCATAATAAGGAGTAGTTTGGTGATCATATTTATTTTTGATCCTGTCAAAAAGTTCTTGTTTTTCAGTAGAAGTGGGTGCTTGCCCTTTGGCTTCCATAGAAGAAACCTGTATTTGCATCAAAACTTTAGCCGCTTGTTCTCCGCCCATTACTGCAATTTTTGCCGTAGGCCAGGCAACGATTAATCTTGGATCATATGCTTTTCCACACATGGCATAGTTACCAGCCCCATAAGAATTGCCCATGACAATGCTAAACTTCGGTACTGTAGAATTGGAAACTGCATTCACCATTTTAGCTCCATCCTTGATGATGCCACCATGTTCAGAACGTGTGCCTACCATGAAGCCTGTTACATCATGCAGAAAGACTAGAGGTATTTTCTTTTGATTACAATTCATAATAAAACGAGCTGCTTTATCCGCTGAATCTGAATAGATAACACCACCAAATTGCATTTCGCCTTTCTTGGACTTCACTACTTCACGATTGTTGGCAACAATTCCTACTGACCAACCATCAATACGAGCATAGGCACAAATGATGGTTTTGCCATACCCTTGCTTGTAGAAAGTCAACTTGGAATCATCCACCAAACGCTTCAATAGGTCTATACTCTTGTAAGGTTTTGCTCTATTTTCAGGAAAAATACCCAGTATCTCTTTGGGATCTAATTTAGGTGGCAATGGTTCGGCGCGATCAAAACCCGCTTTTGTGGAATGCCCCATTTTATCAATCAAATCTCTAACGGTGTCCAGACACGTCTGGTCATCTGGCATTTTGTAATCAGTAACTCCAGAAATTTCAGACTGCGTAGTGGCGCCACCC
Organism: Bacteroidota bacterium; assembly: GCA_038530915.1. GTDB lineage: Bacteria > Bacteroidota > Bacteroidia > Chitinophagales > Saprospiraceae > JANQPA01. The sequence continues at coordinate 947 of JBCBCD010000471.1, read as the reverse complement.
AATGTTTCTTTATCTACTGTCTCGCCTATTGCTGCTTTTACCAGATAAGGTCCTGCCAGGAATATAGAGCCCGTTCCTTCGACGATCAATGCTTCGTCGGACATAATAGGAAGATAAGCACCACCTGCCACACAAGCGCCCATAATGGCTGCTATTTGTGGAATACCCATACTTGAAAGCTTGGCATTATTTCTGAAAATACGGCCGAAATGTTCTTTATCTGGGAAAATTTCGTCTTGCATGGGAAGGAATACTCCGGCACTATCTACCAGGTATATAATTGGCAAGCGATTTTCCATAGCAATCTCCTGTGCACGCAGGTTTTTCTTACCGGTCATTGGAAACCAGGCACCTGCTTTTACAGTAGCGTCATTGGCAACAATCATGCATTGACGTCCTTTGACATACCCAATTCCTATAACTACTCCGGCAGCTGGGCAGCCACCGTATTCTTCATACATTTCATAGGCTGCAAATGCACCTATTTCAAAAAAATAAGAATCTTTATCAATCAGGTATTCGATGCGTTCTCGAGCGGTGAGTTTTCCCTTTTCGTGTTGTTTGACAATTTTTTTCTTTCCTCCTCCCAGCATAATGCGCTCCAAACGATGATTCATTTTTGAAAGCAGCAATTTCATGCTGTCTTCATTCTGGCTTTTATCCAAGTCTATTTTGGCCATATTTGGTTGGTAATAAGTAATTGTATATCTAGTTCTAAAAGAACAGATGTATTTAGTTTGATATTATTATCTCGATTAGAAAAGTTTCTGGTTCTTGGTTTATAGTTGTTATAAAAAAGATGTGGTGGAATTTTTTGAAAGTAAAAAACCAACAACTAACAACTATTATTCAACTGGAAAAGCATAATAATACTCCCCCGGATAACTTTCATACACTCCTTCAAACATTACTTTACCCTTGGCAGTTTCCAGAAGCTCTACTAATTT
>JBCBCD010000470.1:0-5797 GCA_038530915.1 Bacteroidota bacterium | reverse complement strand
AATTATTTTAACCTTGCCATACCAGGACTCACCTTATTTATTTTTGCCTTATACCTACCTGTAAGAAAAGATCAAAATATCATCAATCAGATACTTAATGGAGAGTTAGGTAATAAGCATCAAACTCAAAATACAGGGTATTACCTTGTTGCTACTGGTTTAATATTTCAACTTATTAGTCCATTTGCTCCTTCTTCGTTGGGATTTGTGTTTACTATATTATCCAATCTATCATTAATTGGGTTGATCTATATAATTTATTATAGTAATAATATCCTTATTGTTTGGATCGGTATTTCACTGTATTTACTTACAGGTCTTATTGGTGGTATGCTTGGCAATTTCTTATGGCCTCTTATATTCATAGGCATTTATTACCTAAAAAAATATCCTTTGAATTTATTGGTAAAACTATTAGGTTTTTCAACCTTAGTCATATTTGTTATTGTCCTACAATCGACGAAACTAGAATATCGTAGAGCAGTTTGGTTTGGTCAAGGTAGCTTAGCGGGACTTTCTTCTTTTGAAGTATGGACAACTTTGATAAAAGAAAAAATTGATAAACCAAAAGATTTATTCAAACCTGAAGTTTATTTAAAAACTGCCGGTAGGCTTAATCAAGGGTATCTAACAAGTTTAGCAATGACACATACTCCATATATTGAACCATATGCAAATGGTGAGACCTTATTCATTGGAGTTCTAGGAGCTTTTATACCACGAGTGTTTTGGCCAGATAAACCTCAGGCAGGAGGGGGAGTAAATATGAGGAGGTTTGCAGGTATAGAACTAGGAGGTAGTACTAGTATGAATATAGGCCATTTTGGAGAGGCATATGTCAACTTTGGCGTTAATGGGGGAGTTTTAATACTAGTGCTTTATGGTTTACTAATTAACTTTATCCTTTCCTATTTGGAAGGACAAACGGGCTCTCCAAACTTAATTCTTTGGATTCCACTATTTGCTCAAGGCTTAATTAGTTTTGGTTCTGATATTTCAATTTCAATCAATCACATTCTCAAGTATTCAATAATAATTGGCTTCATTTTTTATGCCTTCAGAAATCGTGTGTAATAAAACTAAAACAATTATCTGCATCTTGGGTATGCATCGGTCTGGTACCTCATTAACAGCTAGATGGCTACAAGCCTCAGGTCTTAATATTGGAAATAATTTAATGGGGAAAGGTGTAGGAAATATTGACGGACACTTTGAAGATTTTGATTTTGTTGAGTTTCATAATGAAATATTATGTTCGAATAATATTCACATATATCCTACTATAGAACCAATAATTCCAAAGAATCATGATAATTATTCTAAGGCAATTAACTTAATTAACAAAAAGCCTCAAACAACCCCTTGGGGATGGAAAGATCCACGAACTTGTCTCTTTGTAGATCTATGGCAAGAAGTAATTCCAAATATTAAGTTTTTAGTTGTTTTTAGGCATTATGATGAAGTAGTGAATTCTTTGTTGAAAAGAGACTTAAATTATCTTTCTACTAGTAAAAGTCAACCTTCCATAAGAAGTATTCTCTCCAAGAAAAAAGCTCAACTTTATTTAACTGTATTTAGAAAGCAATTTATTAAAAGCCGTCTTAAAACTTGGTGTGTGCATAATGAAAAAATTTTAAACCTTCTTTATTCAATTGATCCTAAAAACTATTTAGTCTTACAATATTCAACTATTAACCAATATGATGAAAAAATTATTGACTTCATCATTAACCAATGGGAAGTAGGTCTCAATTTCATACCCTTTGATACAATTTTTGATAAAACAAAGATTTCTTTCCCTACACATTCCACAAAATATGGTTCAAAAGAAGCAATGATTTGGAATAAGTTATTACAATTCGAAAAAGAGACCCTTTCAAAAATCAATTAACTTGCACATCCTCCACCTCTCCCCCTCCTACAAACCCGCCTTCATATACGGCGGCCCCACCCTCTCCATGAGCAAATTGTGCGAAGCGCAAGCCAAACTCAACCATCAAGTTACCGTCTTCACTACCACTGCTAATGGATCAATAGAATTAGAAGTCAAGCCCGGAAAAGAACAAATAGTAGACGGAGTCAAGGTGTATTACTTCCATCGCTGGACCAAAGACCATTCCCACTTTTCACCGACTTTATTATTGAAGTTGTTTCAATCTGTCAAACAATATCAAGTGGTACATATACACTCCTGGTGGAATTTAGTGACGATGCCAGCAGTTTTCATTTGTTGGATAAGAGGAGTAAAACCGGTATTATCACCTAGAGGGATGCTCAGCCAATATACGTTACAAGGTAGGTCGGCCAAACTGAAAATGATTTTTCATAAACTTATTGGAAAGTGGCTCTTATCCAAAACCATTTTGCATGCTACTGCACCACAAGAAGTAAAAGATACAACCCCTTTTCTGAAAAATTGGGAGCACGTTATAGCACCCAACATCATTGAATTGCCAAAAGCAACCGATTATAAAAAGCCATCCAATTCTGAAGTCATCAAACTGTTGTTTCTTTCGAGAATTCATCCTAAAAAAGGACTGGAATTTCTTTTTGAAGCATTGAGTAAAAGCCATTTTCAATACGAGCTACATGTTGCAGGTAAAGGAGACTCAGACTATGAAGCGCAACTAAAAGAATATGCAAAGGAACTGGGCATTTCAAGTCAAATCAAATGGTTCGGCTGGGCAGATACCAATCAAAAGTATAAACTCCTACATGAAGCCGATTTATTTGTACTCACCTCTCACAATGAAAACTTTGCCAATGCGGTATTGGAATCATTAGCAGTAGGTACCCCCGTTTTAGTAAGTGATCAAGTAGGGCTAAGCGAGTATGTTCAATCAAAAAAACTAGGATGGGTTTGTACAACTGATCCCAAAGATATTCAGGCCAAATTAGAAGAAATAATTGCCCAACCTCAACAATTGTTAGAAATCAACCAAAGAGCAGCTACTCAAGTTAGGAAGGATTTTGATCCTGCTGTAATAGCGCAACAATATCTTGACGCTTATCAAAAGCATATAAAAAATAATGTCTAAACAGTTTTCCATCATCATACTGACCTTTAATGAAGAAACCCATTTGCCTCGTTTGTTGGAGTCAACCAAAGGTTTGGAGTATGACCTATTCATTTTGGATAGTGGAAGTACTGACAAGACACTGAAAATTGCAGAAGAATATCAAGCAACTGTTGCTTACAACAAATTTGAAAACCATCCCAAACAATGGGATTTTGCATTGAATCATTTTGAGGTCCAAACGCCCTGGATCATTGGACTCGATGCAGATCACATTTTTGAACCTGCGCTATACCATAAACTCAAAGATTTCCATAACGATCAAATTCCCAAAGATGTAAATGGCATCTATTTCAATCGCAAAAATTACTTCAAAGGCAGATGGATCAAACATGGTGGCTACTTTCCAAAGTACCTACTCAAAATGTTTCGAACTGGTATAGGTCACTCTGATCTTAATGAAAATATGGATCACCGTTTCATCGTAGCCGAAAAAACCATCACCTGGAAAGATGGTTACCTCAAAGAAGAAAACCTCAAAGAGAACGAAATCAGTTTTTGGATAAATAAACACAATCGATATAGCCAACTAGTGGCAGAAGAAGAACTGGAACGTCAGCAACAAGATAGAATACAATCAGTACAACCCAAGTTCTTTGGTTCTCCCGATCAACGAATTGCTTATTACAAGAGAATTTGGTGGAAGCTGCCACTCTATTGGCGCCCCATTTTTTACTTTCTCTATCGATTCATTTGGAAAAGAGGCTTCATGGATGGCCCTGAAGGGCGCTTGTTTCACTTTTTACAAGGCTTTTGGTTTAGGTTGATAGTAGATGAAAAAATAAGAGAACTCAAAAAAGAAAAATCAGTATCCTAAATGTGTGGCATCACCGGCATCCTCTCCCCTACTCCACAAGATAATATAACAGCACTCAAAGCAATGACATCAGCCCTCACTCACCGTGGACCTGATGACGAAGGCCATTGGAAAAAGGGAAGAGTGGCTTTGGCACAAAGAAGATTGTCCATCATCGACCTATCTTCTGCGGGACGACAACCTATGATGTCTGCTGATGGTAGGCATGTTTTGGTCTACAATGGGGAGATTTACAACTTTCAGTCGATCAAACAGGAACTATCCGATTATCCTTTTCAATCCAATACAGATAGTGAAGTCTTATTAGCTGCTTATCAGAAATGGGGTGTAGAATGTCTGCAAAAACTCAATGGCATGTTTGCCTTTGCCATTTATGATCAACAGAAAAAAGAGACCTTTATTGCCAGAGATCGATTGGGTATTAAGCCGCTTTATTACACGATACAAAGCGACAATATCTTATTTGCTTCAGAAATCAGATCTCTTTTAGCTTCCGGAATAGTTACTACAAAAATCAATCAAGATAACTTAGTTGATTATTTACGCTATCAGACAGTACATGCACCATCTACCATATTAGACAAGATTTTCATGCTACCACCTGCATGCTATATGCTTGTTGATCAAAACAATACCATTAAATTACAAACTTACTGGAAGGAAACAAATACCAATACCGTAGCTCATGTCAGTCAAAACTGGCAACAACAAGTTCAACAATGCCTGAGCAAAGCAGTACAAAAAAGACTGATTTCAGATGTTCCTTTGGGAGCTTTCCTATCTGGGGGTATTGATTCTAGTGCCATTGTCGCCTTAATGGCTCAACACCAATCCTCAGTCAAAACTTTCAATATTTCTTTCAAGGAAGAAACTTTTAGTGAAGCTCCTTATGCCAGAATGGTGGCAGAAAAATTTAAAACCGATCATCATGAGATTGTCCTTTCTGGTGATGATTTCTTATCCCTCATTCCAGACGCCCTAAATGCGATGGATCATCCTTCAGGAGATGGCCCCAATACCTATATTGTGTCAAAAGCGACAAAAGAGGCTGGAATTACGGTAGCTTTATCGGGTTTAGGTGGCGATGAATTATTTGGGGGTTATCCTATATTTAGAAGAGCTTATAAATTACAACAACTATCTATACTTAGAAAAAGCCCGTTTTTCTTAAGAAAAAATATAGGCAACATCTATCACCTCTTGAAGCCTGGCATGAATGGAAAAAAGATGCAAGCCCTACTTGCCCAAAAACAACTAGATGCCCTTTACATGCATCCAGTCAGTAGGCAAGTTTTGATGGATGACCAAATTAACAAACTGCTTCATTATGATTTAGCTCCTAATTCAATAAATACCAAAATTCACAAATTAAGGCGAACTAAAAACTTCAAAGCGCTTCCTTTCCTAAGTAAAATCTCTATTCTGGAGCTAACAACCTATATGCAAAATGTACTTTTAAGAGATACCGACCAGATGAGTATGGCTCATGCACTGGAAGTAAGGGTACCTTTTCTGGATCATGAATTGGTAGAATTGGCTTTAAATATTCCAGATCAGATCAAATTTCCACATAGCCCCAAAAAGCTATTGGTAGAAGCGATGGGTGATCTGCTACCTTCGGAAATTGTGAATCGCCCTAAGATGGGTTTTGTATTACCATATGAAGAATGGATGAAAAAAGAATTGAGGTCATTTTGCGAAGATCGCATTAAATTATTAGCAGATTCACTTTTGTTTGATGGAAAGACGCTATTGGCTTTGTGGGAATCATTTTTAAAAGGTGATCCCTCAACTTCTGCATCAAGATTATGGCAATTGGTTGTATTAGGACATTGGATAGAAAAAAATGTTACTTCACCATGGAGTCGCTAGAGTCACATAGAGTACTCCATGAAACTCTAAC
>JBCBCD010000469.1:0-5818 GCA_038530915.1 Bacteroidota bacterium | reverse complement strand
TCTCATAATGTATGAAATTTAAATAAAGAACATGAATTGGGTCAAAAACGCTAATCGTCTATTCGTTTTATGCTTTTTACAACTATTACTTACCTTTTCTTATGCACAAAGAGATGTTATAGTCGATAATCAGGGTGTCATGCGATGGGCAGATACTCAAGAGGAAATCGAAGGTTTTGGAGTGAATTATACCACTCCATTCGCTCATGCTTACCGTTCAGCTAAGAAGTTGGGTATAGATCCTTTAAGGGCCATAGACGAAGATGTATACCATATGGCTAGGCTGGGCTTTGATTATTTCCGAGTACATGTTTGGGATACTGAAATCAGCGATACACTAGGCAATCTCATTTACAATGAAAACTTTGCAGCCTTTGATTATCTCCTGATGCGATTGAAAGAACGAAATATCAATTATACCATCACTCCTATCGCGTATTGGGGAGGAGGCTGGCCCGAACCGGATCAGTATACGCCCGGCTTTTCACACAAATATGGTAAAGGAGATTGTCTTACCAACTCTGATGCCATCAAGGCTCAGGAAAATTATCTGAACCAATTCATTAATCACGTCAATCCTTATACCGGAATAGCCTACAAAGACGATCCCAGCCTTATCGCTGTGGAAATCAGCAATGAACCCCACCACTATGGAGATGCAAGTAAGGTGACTGATTTTGTAAAACGCATGGTCAATGCATTAAAGAAAACGGGTATACAAAAGCCTATTTTTTACAATGGCAGTCATGGCGTACACTTCAGCAAGAATTATTTTGAGGGTGGAGTTGAAGGGGGTACTTTCCAATGGTATCCTACCGGATTGGTAGCCAATCGTGAATTGCCGGTCAATGCACTGCCCAATGTTGATGATTACAACATTCCTTTTGATGATGTTTACAAAAAGAATGGTGCTGCTAAACTGGTCTACGAATTTGATGCGGCGGATATCGGTCGTTCTTATGTATACCCGGCCATGGCTCGCTCATTCAGAACAGCAGGCATACAGCTGGCGACTCACTTCTCTTACGATCCCATGTTTTTGGCTTATGCCAATACTGAGTACAATACCCACTATATGAACCTGGCATATGTACCACATAAAGCATTGAGTCTGATGATCTGTTCGGAAGTATTTCATCAGATTCCTAGGTATAAAGATTTTGGCTCCTATCCTCAAAATACAAGCTTTGATGATTTCATGGTGAGCTATGAACAAGATCTGGCCTTATACAATGCAGCGAACAAGTTTTACCATACCAATCATACTTCAGTTGATCCCAAAAATATCAATAGCCTGGCGCATATCGCCGGTACAGGAAATTCACCAGTCGTTCAATACAGCGGTACGGGGGCTTATTTTTTAGATAAAATCGAAGCTGGAATTTGGCGACTGGAAGTCATGCCTGATCCACTGATCATTCAAAACCCTTATGGACGTAACAGTTTGGATAAAAAAATAACCGTCATTCAATGGAATGAACGTAAAATGTCTATTGAGTTGCCGGACCTTGAAGATACTTTCGAACTGGAAGCCGTCAATGATGGAAACCACCACCAAGCACAAAATCAAAATGGTTCTTTCAACATCCGTCCGGGTGTGTATCTTTTGAAAAAAACAGGTGTCGATTTCCAATGGAATCGCAAAAGTAAAATAAACAAGCTCCTACTCACCGAATTCCATGCACCCAAAGATGATGTGATCGACTTTCATCTGGTACATGAACCTGCTCAGCTAGCAAGTCCGGGGAAAGCATTGAAGATAAGTGCTCAAGCTACTAGCCCATATTTTGAAGATCTGAATGTAGAGGTATGGTTATCCGGCTCAAGAGGGAAAAAGATTACAATGGAGAAAAAAGATGGTTTCACGTTCGAAGCTACCATTCCTACAGAAGATGTTAATGAAGGCTACCTAAACTATTACCTTGTTGCTAAGGATGGGGAAAAAACGATGACCTTCCCTGCTGGAGCAGAAGGCACACCCTATGAATGGGATTTTTACGAAAGAAAAGCCTATAGGGTGCAAGTGCTTTCTAGTGACAAGCCTATCTATCTCTTTGATGCTCAAAATGACTGGAATCACTTGGCTAGAAGCAGATGGCTCAATTCCTTAAAAATCGTACCTCTGGATCAAAAAGAAGCCGAATACCAAGTCAATGTCGATCAATTGTTTAAAAAGGACAATGAAAATCTTAATGGCCCGGTCATACATGATCATACCATCAAGGCTTTTATCAATCCTAAGTTGACACACATCAGAGAAAGCCTGCCCTCAAAAAGTAAACTGCTCATTAAAGCGCGTTCTTTGAATAACAAGCCAGCAATAGTACAAATAGCATTAACGACACAAGATGGGGAAGCATATGCTACACAGCTGAAACTCCAACCGACTATAGATACCTACGAGCTTGCCTTAACCGATTTGAAAAAGGGCCCCGTGGTGACCATGCCTCGCCCCTACCCTACTTTTTTGCCTTATCATTTTGAAAAGGAAGGAACTGGCGCTTTTGACATCACCAAAATCGATGGATTGCAATTTTCTATAGGTCCCGGAATTCCGAAGAAAGAATTAGAGGATCAACATGGTTATGCGATTGTGAGTGTGGTTTTGAAGTAATTTATTTAATCACCATGGAGTCGAAAGAGGTTCATGGAGTTAATTAATACGTAATGAAAATTAACTATTTCGTTTTATCTATAAGTTGTCTTTTTTTGACAGGCTTACTCCATGCGCAGCAACGTACTACTGTGCTGCTACAGGATAACTGGAAATTTCATAAAGGGGAACATCAGAAGGGAGCTGCTTTAGATCTTGAAGTATCAGGTTGGGAAACGGTAAATGTACCTCACGATTGGGCAATTAGCGGTCCATTTATTCTGAATGGCAATGGCAATACCGGAAAATTGCCCTGGAAAGGCGAAGGCTGGTACCGTAGAACGCTTGATATTCCTTCCAATATTGGCCAAAAAAGAATTTACCTCATCTTCGACGGTGTTATGGCTTTTCCCAAAATATACATCAATGGCAAACTGGCCGGTGAATGGGATTATGGCTACAATTCCTTTTATATTGACATTACTGATTTTGTAGTACCCGGTGGAAATAATGTGCTGGCCGTACATGCCGATACCAGAAAGCATGGCAGCCGATGGTATCCCGGTGCAGGTATATACCGTAAGGTACAAATGCTAACTGTCAACCCGGTCCATGTAGACATCTGGGGAACATATATCACCACTCCTATCGTCAAACCTAATTATGCAGATGTGCGTGTGAGAACGGAAATCAACAATCACTCAGCAGTTGCAGATACTGTAAGGTTGGTACATGAAGTTGTTAGTCCTGATGGCCATTCAATCAAGAAGCAAGAAGTAGCTCAATATGTAAAAAACGGACAAAAACACCCCATAGAAACCACCATTACACTTTTGAATCCGCAACGCTGGGATATTGATGCTCCTCAATTATATACCATCAACACCTCTGTCTATCTTGGTGATCAATTGGTGGATGAATATCAATCAACTTTTGGGGTACGCAGCATTCGATTTACCGCTGACCACGGTTTTTACCTAAATGACAGAAGAGTACAACTCAGAGGTGTCAATTTGCATCATGATCATGGTCCACTGGGTGCAGCCTTCAATACTCGTGCTATGGAACGCCAGTTGGAAATTATGAAGGATATGGGGGTCAATGCCATTCGAAACAGTCATAATACAGCTGCACCAGAACTCCTTGAATTGTGTGATAAAATGGGCTTATTGTTTTTTAATGAAATCTTTGACAAATACGATGACAAGGCAGACCTAACTGAAGAAACTAATTTTGATGAATTTGCTCACCGCAACATCAGAAACTTTGTTGTTAGAGATCGCAATCATCCGTCCGTCTTTCTTTGGAGTGTCGGTAACGAAATTGGAGATGTCCAATGGAATAAGGACAATGGTTTTGAGCGATTACACACCATGCTCAACTATGTGAATAAATACGATCCTACTCGACCAAGCACTTTAGTCAATGACAATTGGAAAAGCGCTGAATTGAGACATTTCGATTATTACGATGTGCATGCCTGGAACTATAGCCGACGTTATCGCCTGGCCCGCCAGATGGAACCCAATAAATCAGTCATCATCAGTGAATCTGCTTCTACCTTGAGTACGAGAGGCTTCTATGAATTGCCTTTGCCCAAAGAAAAAACAGCATTTACCAAGTCATTACAAGTCAGTTCTTACGACTTAAATGCTCCTTGGTGGGCAGAGATAGCCGATGATGATTTCATGTGGCAACAAGATGAAGAATACATTGCCGGAGAATTTGTTTGGACGGGTTTTGATTACTTAGGGGAGCCCACTCCCTACAATAATGCGTATGTAAAAGAACTGGGTTTTACAGATAGAGAAGCTTCACGGAGCAGTTATTTTGGCATAGTTGACTTAGTAGGTATTCCCAAAGATCGTTTTTACCTCTACAAAAGCTATTGGAAGCCTGAAGAGACGACCATTCACATCCTTCCTCACTGGAACTGGGAAGGCAATGAAGGAGATACCATTCCAGTATTTGTATACACCAATGGCGATTGTGCTGAATTATTTCTGAATGGAGTCTCACAAGGTATGCAATGTAAGAGTCCTAAATCTCAAAACTCTGTAGACCGATTCAGACTCATGTGGAAAGATGTCGTTTATGAACCCGGAGAACTTAAGGCAGTGGCTTATAGGGAAGGACAAAAACTGGGTGAGCAAATGGTGAAGACTACCGGTAAGGCCACTCAATTGCAATTGAGTGCTGATAGAACGACCATCAAAGCTGACGGGCAAGATCTTTCCTATATACTGGTAGAAGCACTTGATAGAGATGGCAACCTGGCACCTCTTGCTGATCATAGTGTAAATATCGAACTGGAAGGTCCGGCAAGCATCGCAGGCGTCGGCAATGGCAACCCACAATCTTTTGCGCCTTTTCAGGCGGATTATGTGAAGCTGTTTTATGGTAAGGCAATGATCATTGTGAGATCGGGTAAGGAGATGGGAAAGGTGGTTGTGAAAGTGAGTGCTGATGGCTTGAAAGAGCAGGCAGTAGAATTGAGCATTTTTTAAACACAGTTCATCCCAAATTTTCGATTGAGTCGAAAACTCGGGATGAACTGTGTTGATTCAAGACTAATCTAGTACAAACAGTCTGGTCACGATTGTGTCCAGACTACTGATTTTGAAGAAGGACATCTTCTACCTCAACAAACTCACCTCCTGAGTTTTATACCGAACTGATCCATTTCCATCGTTCCTCTGCAAACTTCTTCCAATTCATACAATCCGATAAGGAAATTGGATTTTTTCTTTTTGACTTCAAAAAGTTCCTTACAAAAAGACATTAAAATACCCTTCTCTTCGAACGCTATTTTTCACTAAAAAATCAAAGAAATGAAAGCTATTAAATCAAGGACCCTTGTATTTGCGCTGCTGCTATGCTTTTTATCGACCACTATGACCAGCTGTTGGTGGCTAAAAGGAGAAGGAGCAGAACCTGAATGCTGGACTTGTAATGTAGATTATCCTAATGGAAGTACTATCCGTGAAGAAGTTTGCAATACCCAACAAGAACAAGCTTTTAAAACGGAACATCAAGGGTACAGTCCTTATTGTTATTAAAAAAGAAGAAGGCCAAAGCGCGTTGCGCTTTGGCCTTTCAGTTTCGAGAGAATTTATTCTCCCTTATTATCTATTGTATTGATGGAATAAAATTCCATCCAACCGTATTATTCGATGATTACCATCTTCTTAGTGATTGCCTGGTCAGCAGTTTCTACTGTGTAGT
>JBCBCD010000468.1:0-5853 GCA_038530915.1 Bacteroidota bacterium | reverse complement strand
ACAAAACCAACTGGGCAATGAAGCTCCTATGTCTAAAAAAGACAAGATGGTTTTACTGGAAAGAATTACTATGATCCATGAAAAGACGGATACCGTTATAAATGTAGACTCAACAATCATAGATGGAGTGGTTAAATACGATACCGCTTATGACTATCCAACGGGTCATGATAGCTGGTCTTCTTCAAGTGTAAGTTATTCTTTTCTGGATAAATACATGAGAAATGTAGATGGTGCAAAAAAACAATCTGTTCTTAGTCCCAATCATACTTTCGATGTCTTTTTAAATAAAAACAAGCTGAATTTCTCAGCCGTTTATTCTGATGAAGTTTACTGGGAAATCGTTGATTTCGAATTTTTATCAGGAAGACCGTTTAGAAAACAAGAAGTAGACAATCAGATTCCGGTAGCGGTTATTACTAATAAAACTGCTAAGGCCTATTTTGGTGGCAACATTGATCCAGTAGGTAAAGAAATTAAGCTGGATGGAAAGAATTTTGAAGTGATTGGTATGGTTAACTCTGCTGAAACCAATCATGTTCTTGTAAAGTCCGATGTCTTTTTACCGCTCACTCATGCCAATCCGACTTCATTGAGCAGTGAAGAGTATATGGGGCCATTTTATTCCGTTTTTCTTGGAGATTCTAAAAGTGATGTCAAAAGAATAAAGGATGACATCAACAAAAAAGCAACCTTGGTACCTCTTCCAAATCCTGATGACTACAATAAGCTATGGGTCATCCCAATGAGCTATGTGGAGAATTATGCAAGAGATTTTCTTTATTACGAAGATCCCAAGGACAGTGTAAGAGTAGTATTTGGAGTAGTAGGTGGATTATTGATCTTATTCTTATTACTGCCTACCCTTAATCTTGTTAATATCAATATTAGTAGAATATTGGAGCGTTCTTCAGAAATTGGCGTAAGAAAAGCCTTTGGTGCGCACTCAGGAAATATTCTTTTCCAGTTTGTATTTGAAAATGTCATTCTCACCTTTTTAGGTGGAGTCATCGGTTTCTTTTTAGCATTGGCACTGATCTATATCATTAATGATACCAGCATCTTAGGGGAAACCAAATTAATGTTCAATGGCTGGGTATTCTTTTACAGCATTATCATTTGTTTGTTCTTTGGAGTGATTTCAGGGATCATTCCGGCCTACCGCATGTCTAGAATCCACATTTCTAATGCCTTAAAACAAAATCAAGTATGATACAGCATATTCTTAAATTAATCTGGAACAAAAGAAAAAAGAACTCGCTTCTTTTCCTTGAAATATTTTTGGCTTTTGCCGTACTGTTTTTTGTATTCTCATTGGTAGTAGAACAGTTGAGAAAGTTCGTTACTCCACTAGGTTTCAAAACCACTGATAGTTGGATGGCTTACATGGAATTTGATGAAGAAATGGATTCTTTGGCTTTAATAGAAATGAAGACTTTGTTAGAGCGTGAATTATTGGACAAACCAGAAATAGAGTCTGTTTCTTATATGGGACAAATAACTCCTTTTTCCGGTAGCAACTGGTCGTTCAATAATGATAGCAATGGGTTTGAATTAAGCTCTAACATGTTATTTACTGATCACAATTACCTGGAAGCAGCCGAGTTGGAATTGGTAGAAGGCCGTTGGTTTGAAGAAGGTGATTTAAACGCCAAATATAAGCCTGCTGTATTTTCGAGACAGTTGGTAGAAGGTACTTTTGGAACCAAGCCTGTATTAGACAGTGTATACAATTTATCAGGTGGTGAATATAAAATCATCGGAGTAGTAGGTAACTATAAATACCTGGGAGAATTTGAAGACGAAAAAAATATGTCATTCTTTTACCTTCCAAAACATGCTGGTAATCTTAACAACTTGTTGATCAAAGTACAAGAAGGTACTTCTCCTGAATTTGAAGCAGAAGTAAATGAGACGATTGCATTGATCACCAAAAGGAATGATTTCACCATACAGCATCTAGAAGATGCAAGACAGCGCCTGAGCAATCAGGTATGGGTACCGATGGCGGCTTTACTAAGCATTTGTGGCTTTTTGATCATCAATGTTGCACTGGGTTTATTTGGAGTATTGTGGTATACCATTAGTAAGCGTAAAGCAGAAATTGGTTTGCGTCGTACCTTAGGAGCTACTCAGGGAAAAATTACTTTCCAATTTATTGGTGAAGTATTCCTGGTAACTTTGATAGCCGTATTGTCCGCTACTTTCTTTGCCATACAAGTACCATTGATGAATGTGGTAGAAATGGACGACATCAATTTTTACATGGGTATTATACTCAGCAGTGTAATTATTTTCTCAGTTGTTTTAATTTGTTCTTTTTATCCTTCTAAGCAAGCTTCGGGTATACATCCGGCGATTGCATTGCATGAAGAGTAATCTTGGTGTAGAGTGTAGGGTTTAGAGTGTAGAGGGTTGGTTTCTTCTATCTTCTATATGCTCGCTTTACATGATATGGTTTGAAAATTACATAGCATGTAGGTTGTAGAATGTAATAGAATAATTTTTCTTTGTTTTACACCTGCTTGCTTTACATCTTAAAAATATTTGGTGTAGAGTGTGAGGAAGAGTATGCAGAGGTCAAGCCTCCCACTACCCCCTACACGCTACACACTACACCCAAAAAATGAATAAAAGACCCAAAATATTAATTGTTGACGATGATCGTGCCATTTGCGCCTCCATCAGTTTATTACTGAAGCGGAAGCGTTATGAGGTGCACACCATCAATCATCCAAGAGAGATCGAGAAAAAGATCTTAAAAGTCAAACCCGATTTGATCTTGCTGGATATGAACTTCACGATTGATACTTCCGGGAAGCAGGGTTTGAAGGCTTTGAAATTGATTCGCTCTATTGATATAAAAATTCCTATCATTTTGATGACAGGTTGGGCGACTGTCGAGTTGGCTGTACAGGGCATGAAAAACGGAGCCAGTGATTTTATAGCTAAGCCGTGGGACAATAAGCAGATGTTGCATTCAGTAGAGACGCTTTTGGCATTAAATGGAGCTACAACTACTAGTCCGGAGGAATCCCACAGTTCCAATTCTGATTTTGAAAAAATTGTTGGTCAGGATCCACAATTTAAGCGCGTGATAGAAATGGCCGAACGGGTAAGTAAGACGAATGCCAGTGTTTTGATCCTTGGTGAAAGTGGTACCGGTAAGGAAGTACTGGCAGAAGCCATTCATTACAATAGTTTGCGGGCTGACCAAGCTTTTGTTAAAGTAAACCTGGGTGGTATTTCTGAGTCTTTATTTGAGAGTGAATTGTTTGGCCATAAAAAAGGCGCCTTTACAGATGCTTATGCAGATAGAATCGGTCGCTTCACCAAAGCCGATGGAGGAAGTATTTTCCTGGATGAAATTGGAGATTTGGCACTTTCCAGCCAGGTAAAACTTTTGCGGGTTTTGCAGGAAAAGACCTTTGAAGTATTGGGAAGCAGCCAAAGTCAAAAAATAGACGTGCGTGTAATCAGTGCCACCAATAAAGACCTGGAGGAAATGATAGGCGAAGGTACTTTCAGAGAAGATTTATTTTATCGCATTAATTTAATCAAACTGGAATTACCTCCCTTGCGGCAGCGTCAAGGAGATATTCCCTTGTTGGTCCATCGCTTTATCACTCAGTTAAAAGAAATTTATGCCCGCAATGAATTAAGGGCTACAGAATCGGCATTAAATTGGTTGCAAAGGCAATCATTTCCTGGTAACATCAGACAACTCAAAAACCTGGTGGAAAGAGCTGTGTTATTATCCCCCGATGATCTTTTGGAATTGAAAGATTTTCAGGCTTTATACCAAGAGTCCAACAAACCTGTTGCTGAATTACCGACGGTGGGTAGTCTTTCTTTAGAAGAAATGGAAATCAATATGATTAAAAAAGCCCTTGTTTTTCACCAAAACAATATTAGTTTAACAGCTAAATCTTTGGGGATCACACGTTCTGCCTTGTATAGAAGGCTTCAAAAATACAACATTCCGTATGTCGATTAGAGTAAAGTACTTTTTGTTTATTGGTCTGATACACCTACTTATAACTTACCTTTCCTTCTATTTGCTAAAAGAGCAAAAAGCGTATTTCATCCTTACAGAAGTCGGCATTTTGTTCTCCTTGTATCTTTCTTTTCGTCTTTATGCCGGTTTTATTAAGCCCTTGCAATTTATGTCTTCCGGTGTAGACGCAATTTTGGATAAGGATTATTCAGTGCATTACCTTCCCACTAATTCTAAGGAGTTAAACAAGCTCATTGATGTTTACAATCAAATGATCGATAACATCCGCAACGAACGCACCCAACTGGAAGAACAACATTACTTCTTGCAACGTCTTATCTCTGCTTCTCCCGCAGGCATCATTCTATTGGATTACGACGACAACATCAGTGACATCAATCCCAAAGCCAAAGAAATCCTAGAAATTAAAAATCAAGCCGTACCAAACAATCTGGCAGATATACAGCACCCGCTTATCGCAGGCATCCTCAGTCTAACCGCCGATAAAACCAGTACGCTGACCGGAAAAGGAATTGAGCGCTTTAAATGTGAGTTGTCTTACTTTGTACATCGAGGTTTCAAACGCAAATTCATCCTCATTCAAGAACTCTCAAAGGAAATTGTAGCAGCAGAAAAAAGAGCTTACGGTAAAGTCATCCGCATGATGGCTCATGAGGTGAATAATTCCATAGGTGCCATAAACTCCATCCTTGGAAGCACCATAGAAGAACTACCCAGTCAGGATGAAGAAGACCAACTCATGCTCAAAGAAGCCTTGGAAGTAGCCGTTGATCGCAATAAAAGCCTTACCCTCTTTATGAAAAACTTTGCAGAAGTGGTCCGCCTTCCTCCCCCCAAACCTGAATGGATCAAGATCAATCAGCTTGTACGCAATATCGCTCAATTGATGGAGCCTAAGGCTCGAGAAAATGACATCTCCTTTGAATATAAACTTCTCCGAGCTGAAGAAACCAAAATCCACGTTGACATCCATCAATTTGAACAAGCGCTGGTGAATATCGTCAAAAACTCCATTGAAGCCATTGGTCAGGATGGCACCATCAAATTTATTGTACAAGCCCATCCCATGAGCATCATCATTGCTGATAATGGATCGGGTATTGCACCTAATGTAGCCGATAAGTTGTTTACACCTTTCTTTAGTACCAAGCCTACCGGGCAAGGTGTGGGACTGACTTTGGTGAAGGAAATTGTGATGAATCACAATGCGCATATTGAATTGGAGACTAGGGAAGATGGTTGGACGTATTGTGAGATTGGGTTGGGCGGGTGACTGGAATAAATTCCAGGCAACCCTATGACCTGGATCAAACCTTCCTTTTTCTGGATGATGTATCGTGCAGGTTGGGCGACCAAACCCAATCAAGAACACATACTAGCCATTAAAATAAAACGAGCAGGCATTGACTGGGCCCTACAAAATGCTTGTTTGTCCCACTTTGATTCGGACTTACATGAGTCTCATGAAAAATGGAAAGAACAATTGCAAAATGCACCTGTACGTGTCCAGTGGGATCCGGAGCGCAATATCCATTTGGAAAAACTCGATTATCGCTCCATTCAGATTGGACTTTCAGGAGAAGCAGTAGACCAATACATTAATGAATGGATAGTTGCCATTACAGATATTACGGCGGAATGTAGGAGGATTAAAGCTCTTATTACTGAAGATCTTGATGGGGCTATTCGATTGGTTCCAAAGGAGGAAGTTTATGGTTGATGTAACCTGTAATCACCATTCATTCTCATCTTATCAATGAAATATCTCCTTGATACATTTTTGTACTTCCATCCAATAAAGTGGCTTCCACTTCATAGAGGTACACGCCGGCTGG
>JBCBCD010000467.1:0-5860 GCA_038530915.1 Bacteroidota bacterium | reverse complement strand
GTGCTTATACCTTATTTTGGGTACAAAACAAAGGCATTACACTAAAAATCCATTCTCATTCTCAAGTTAATTCTTCGAGAAGTAAGGTTATTTGGAATTGCATATTGTTGGTTAAATACAGTACGTATCCAGGTATTACCAGATTGGTTCTGAACCTGCATTAAGTTGAAAATTTCAAGACTTAACCATGTCTTTTCTGTAAAACTCAAGAAATGGTTGGGCTTTTTCTTGCGTTTTTTCAAATCATATAGAATCCATGAAAAGCCAATGTCTACTCTGTTATACGCATTTAGGCGATAAGTATTTCTAAATACAGTGTTGTTTCCTCTAAGTCCAAAAGGAAGACCTGTACCCACATTAAGGTTAAGCTGCATTCTAAAGTTTTCATTATTAGGCAGGTAATCCTGGAAGAAGATAGAGATATTCATAAATCTATCCGTAGGACGAGGTACATCATCTACCGGTGTCGCTTCTGTTTGTCCAATGGCTCTTTCCAGGTGTTGTATATCGTTGAGTTGTTCTCTAGCGCGCAGGAAGGATAGGTTAACCCATGATTCTGCTCCAGGTACAAATTCTCCATTGATCCTTAAATCTACTCCGGTGACATAGCCTGTCGCATCATTTTCTCCGGAATAACGAATACGTACATTTTCTATATCATAAGAGACCAAATCCCACAGCCTTTTATAATAGGCTTCCGCAATAAATCTAAACTTCTTTGGATTCTTTTTGCCGAGGTAAAAATCCCATGTCATACCACCTACAACGTGTGCCGATTTTTGTGCTTTTAAGTCGGTATTCACTGTACCATCTAATCTCCTAAGTTCTCTGTAAAATGGTGGTTGTGCATAAATACCACCAGCCAATCTCCAGGAAATATCCGCTTTAGATTTTAAAGGCTTGTACAATAACTGAGCTCTTGGTGATAAAATGAATTCATTATTAAGATCCCAATAAGAAGCTCTGGCACCAAATGAAACCCTCCACTCTGCTTTGTCTTCCTTTCTAAATGTATAGGTGTTTTGAAGATAGGCCGAGAATCGGTTAGACTCTAAGACATTTCTCCCTTTTAAGACATTCCAAAGCAAGACTTCTGTATCGCTAAAAGGCAGAGAGTATCCTGCTGAATCCAATCTTTCCCATTCGCGAATATTATCTTCAATGTCTTCTTGTTGGTATTTCACACTCCATTGAATGAAGTTCGAACTAGTGATGTTGTTGGTAAGATCATTTCTTGGAATTTCCCAACCACCACGGTGCTCAAAATTGGTCACACGAGTATCTAATCTGTTTCTTACAAACTCTTGTTGCGTACCCGTTCCTAATTCTGCTAAAACTTCTCCAAAGTTATTGCTACCAAGTCCGGCTTCTATCTGCCTCAAACTATAATCGCCCTTGATGTCAAAATTTTCATTTTCATCACTTCCATAAACTGAAGACATGAATTTCAAAAACAATGGATTTTTAACATTTTCTGGAATATAGGTCAAAGAAAGCCCAGCCATGGCAGTTGTAAAATCATTTCTTTCTTCACCTTCAAAAACGGTGAATAGTTGTAGGGCAAAATCTATTAAACCGAGTGCAGTGTTACGCTGTGTAGGAACATAACGATACTCCGATCTATTGTAATTGGTCAAAAGACCCACTTGCCAGTTTTTATTGATATCATAAGTAAAATAACCTTGAATATCGGTAAAATTAGGGGTGTATTCGCCTTCAGAATCAAGCGTACCTAAGAGATAACGAGTATTTTTATAGCGAGCACCTAATAGGTATCTAAATTTTTGATATTGATTTTTACCCACTTGTGCACTACCTTCAATATGTGCTGAAGCACCCAGAAAGCTTAAACTGGCAGAAGCTTTAGTAGAGTCTGGTCGTTTGTATTTAATATCAAGTACAGAAGAAAGTTTATCTCCATACCTAGCTTCAAATCCTCCTGAAGAGAAAGATAAATCTCGGATCAAATCTATGTTTGGAAAACTAAGTCCTTCTTGTTGACTGGCTCTAATTAATTGAGGACGATATATTTCAAAGTCATTTACATAAACCAGGTTTTCATCATAGTTACCACCTCTTACATTGTATTGAGAACTCAATTCACCACCTGTACCAGAAGAAGTACCAAGTGCAATATGTGGCAAAAGACTTTCAAAATTACCAGAAGCACTGGGAATAATCTTTAATGATTCTACCCCTTCCCTTATCATTCCACCTTCTTGCAATTTACTTTCTCTTACAACTACTTCTACATCGGAATCATTTGGTGCCATGGCCACATCAATTTGTCTGCTGCTACCAGCTGGCATGGCTTGTATTTCTGTACTGCTTTCTTTGTAACCCAATCTGGAAAAAACAAGTACAAAATCTGTCTCAGCAGGTACATTGATCCGATAACGACCATTTCTTGAAGATTCTGCTACCAATGAAGTATCCTTTACGTAAATCGTGACCAGTTCAATTGGTTCATCAGTAATCGCATCAGTTACGATACCTGTGATTGTTGCTTGCTGAGCATATGTCTGAAGTGCAAAAACAAAAAAAATAGACAGTAGTAACAGATTCCTCATTTCTCAATCTTAACAATTTGCTGATAAATTGAAAGGATACCACTTACCCTTTCAAGGATTGATAGCAAATGTACAATTATTTGCCACTTGGGTAGAATACATTCTGGTAATTTGTCGGACTGGATCAAGAAAGTTAATTAGACAAAGGTCCCTATGTCATTTCCGATACTTTTTAACTGTTTTATGGCTTTTGTCGGATCTTCAGCTTTGAATACTGAGCTACCTGCCACCAAAATGTCAGCACCGGCCTGAAGAATGGCTTCAGCATTATGCATCGCAACACCTCCATCAATTTCAATCTTGGTTTGGGTATTTTGAATGGTGATCAAATCTTTCAATTGCTTGACTCTCGGAATGGTTCTGTAAATAAATTTTTGTCCGCCAAAGCCCGGGTTAACAGACATCAAGATGACTTGGTCAAGATCTTCCAGCAAATCTTCAATTAAATGTACAGAAGTATGTGGATTAAGTGCTACACCTGCTTTTGCTCCTGTTGCTTTGATTTGTTGTAAAACTCTATGTAAGTGAGGGCAAGCTTCATAATGTACGCTAATAATGTCGGCACCCGCTTCACGAAAAGCTTCAATGTATTTTTCTGGATTTACGATCATCAAATGTACATCCAAAGGTTTTGTTGCCAGTTTTTTTACTGCGTCAACAATCATCATACCGAAAGTGATGTTAGGGACAAAAACTCCATCCATTACATCTACATGTACATAATCAGCTTCACTATGATTGATAATCTCTATGGCTTGTTTTAAATTGGTAAAATCAGCAGCAAGTATCGAAGGTGCAACTAAATGCTTAGACATACGTATATTATTTATATATATAAAATATTTGTTGTGTCTGTCAACAGGTCAACAAATTTAAGTGTGATTTGTCAAGCAATTAATATGAATCAATGAATTTTTTTGTATTTAATTTTTTATATTGCGTACTGAAATAAAAAAAACCGACTAGTTTTAACTAGTCGGCCTTAGAAAAGAGCTTTGAGAGGCTATCTACATACCAGAATCGAGATGTCCTTTGACACCTCAAAATCTTCGTCCATGAGATTATAAATGTATTCGTGGGACTATAACATTTCTAAATCAGTTACGGAATTATAATTTGTTAGTAGTGTCTTTATTATTTCCTTTCTTAATGATTACAATACAAATATCGGAGATGCAAACTCTATTAGTAAGTACAATTTCTGGTATTTCTGAAATAGTTATTTTTTTAATCCAATTCCTATTTTTTTGATTTTCAATGAGTTAATTGTTGTGTTTTTCTGTTTTTCTGGAATAGGGCTTGTTTTTTTGTCTCAAAAAACAGGAAAAAAACATCAAAAAAAGCCAAAAAAAAATTTCCAAACATCAAAAAAAGTGTTTTTGAGCTTCCATTTCTTCTTCGTATTAAAATAATAATAAATTTGTTGTAATTATAATTTGTATGTTTGAAGATCAAACAAATAATCTTTAAGCAACTACAACATTGACAAATAAATAAATTGAAATTAATGATTGTGCTTGTTTAGCACTCTATAGGTAGGTAAAAAAAAGTACCGGTTGTCGAGTACTCCCCCCAGATTACTCTAAACCGGTAACAAAAGTGAAATATTTATGCTCTTTTGGGAGGTGAGAACCCCCTCAGTTTTTTTTCGTAAAACAATGTATACTATCTACATCGTCATGATGCAAATATGAACAAAAATGTAAGTAAGAAAAAGTACATTTTTAGCTTCTACTGGATTGTTTGTTAAATAAGGAATTGTATTTAGTGGTTGATAGTCAAAAGTTTATATTTAAGGTTTAGATCAAATAAATTTTCCCTTCCCATGCAACAAAGTAAATTAATAAAGCATTTGACGACCTTGTCAAAAAAAGAAAGAGAGCGTTTTCGCCTTTTTGTAATATCTCCATATTTCAATCAACACCAAAAAACAATAGAATTGTTGGAGCTTATCTATGATCATTTAGAAAGGCCAATAGATATTATGCCTACCAAAAAAGAACTCTTTAACAAACTTTTTTCAGGCCAGCAATACGACGAACAGCAGGTGCACAATATTTTATCTTATCTAAAGAAAATATATCACAAATACCTTGCTCAACGTCATTTTGAAGAGTCTACCTTATTAGATGAACTTCATACTGTAGAACAAGCTTATGATTTAAAACAGTACGACCTAATGAATAATCGTGCTAAACAGCTTGAGAAAAAACTAAAACAGAGTAAGCATAGAAATAGTGAGTATTATCATACCAACTACAGAATGAATCATGTTTTAGGATTTTACTATGCCAATTATATTGATAGAACCAAATCCGAAACCTTACAAAAAATGCTTTTTGATCTGGACAATTATTTTTTGATAGAAAAACTAAAAAATTGTTGTCATTTGGTCGCAAACTCCATTTTGCTTAATACAAAATATGATTATGGCCTTTTCAATGAACTGGTTAATTATGTGGAAACCAATAAAGCAAAATTTGATGAAGACCCGGTCGTTATCATGTATTATACCATATTGATGTCTCTTTTGGATGAACGCAATGAGAAGCACTATGAAGACATGAAGGCCATGCTGAACGAAAAAATTGCTTCTTTATCTGATTCAGATGCCAATTTGTTGTATAGTTTTTCATACAACTACTGTATTCGTCAGATCAATCAAGGTAAAGTTGTGTACCAGAGAGAATTGTTTCAGTTATATCAAAAAGGATTAGAAAATGGATTATTACTGCCGGGAGGAATTATTTCAGAATGGGATTATAAAAATGTTATCACTCTTGGTTCAAAGCTGAAAGAATTTGATTGGACAGAGGACTTTATTGAGTCCTACAAAGAAAAACTACCAATTAGGCAAAAAGAAAATGCTTACAGGTTTAATTTGGCTAACTTTTATTACAATCAAAAAAAGTATGAAGATACCTTACATACCTTACAGCACGTTCAGTTTACAGATGTAAAGTATCACCTTAATACTACCTTTTTAATTTTAAGATCCCATTATGATTTAAAGAATTATGAATCGAGTTTAGCAACTATTGACACATTAAGGGTATATGTACTGCGTAGTAAGAAGATGACTTCAGATCAGAAAAAGGAATACACTAATTTCTTGCGTTTGGCCAAAAAACTGGTACAAATTCAGATAAACGCTCAAGTTTATACTAAAAAGAAGAATCAAGAAAAAATTTCCAGCTTGTTTCAAAAAATTCAACAGTCTGATAACGTTATTAATAAAATCAAGTTGATAAACTGTAGTAACCCAAACTGCTCTAAGACTTCTTTCTTCC
>JBCBCD010000466.1:0-5863 GCA_038530915.1 Bacteroidota bacterium | reverse complement strand
CTTGGGCATGGTATACGAACCAGCTCAGCAAATTGATTTGAATAGTTTAGAAGCCGGTGTCTACATAATTACCATTGAAACAGCAGGACAACTACTAAAGAGGAAGATTATCAAGCAGCAATGATTACAACTGAATGCCTCAGTCAATCAAGAATACTCTATGAGTAGTAGTTTGTAATTTTTTACAGTCGCATGGAATGATTATTTCATGCGACTTTTTAATCGTTGCTTAAATGTGAAATAGTAGATGAGTTGCTAAACAAATACATTAAATAGGGTTTAGCTCCTTTGGAAAATTGATAGTTGTGTTGTTAAAATTGAACTTCAATATAAATGATGTGTCAATTTGGTGCAAAGGTAGCCTACCCAATTAATGTCAAACGACCTCCTGAAGCTTCAAATATTTGACTACATCTCTGGCATTTTGAAAGTCATTGAGTGGGAAAAGCTCTTTTGCCTTGTTAAAAATATTGGCTTGGTGATTTTTTACGGTCTTGGGAGCCTTACCGAGTAGTTCACCAATTTCTTTGGCTTTTAGATCCAGGTTTTGAGCTATTGCTTTAATGACCATTTGCTCCTTGTTAGAGAAACCCATCACTTCGAGAATATTGTGATTGCTTTTTTTCTTTAAATTGGTGAGTATTTTTTCAATTTCAGCATTAGATGTATGGGAATAAATCCTTGTGGTAAAAGGCTCTCCATTGTATGGGCCAACTACACGGTAGGTATTAAAATATTTAGTAGTATATCCATTGGCATCAAATTGTATGGAGGATGCCGATTGGTTGACAAATAGGTATTCGCCATTAGCGCCTTTGATTCCCCTGTTACTGGAAAAGGTAAGGTTTGATTCTCTGATTAATTGGTGGTGTTCTAATAAAAACTCAAAGAGAATTAAGCTTTTATAAGGAATCATGAGTTGTTGGTTTTCATGAAAAAGGGCAACGTATTCCGAAGAATTAAAGGTCCAATTATCCTGTTTTCCTAAGATAGAGAATCCTGCCGAACGATAAACACTATTCGCTTTTAGGTCATAGATGTATACAAAAGTTTGAGGATCTAAATATTGTCTCTTATTGTTCCACCACTCTGATAATTCTGCATTGCTGGGGCTAACTCCTTCACCGATAGTAGTATCTATTCTTTCGCGTACTTCTTGATAGTGCTTCTGGAAGCCATTATTACTGAAAAGTCGCATGAGATTTAGTTTAGTTTTGTATTAAGGTTCTAAAGAGGCTTAATATAAGAAGCAGCGACAAAAATTGTTTAATATTTGGTAAGTTTTTGAATGAGAGGAGCTAAATCGAAAACGAAACCTCTTGCTTCTAAAATCTATTTATTTTTGGCCAACCACTTATGATTTTTCCCATTCATTGATGAGATCTTTCATAATTTCATTTTCCAATGCAATATCGTTATCTATCGTTCTGACCAACTTGATGATCCAAATGATTAATAATAAAGCAAGACTCCAAGCAATCACCCCCAACCAAATGAACAAACTATTCAAATCATTCGTCGGACTAAGCGGAGTGGTTTGTGATGCCATTAATAATAAGAAAGTATATTTCATTGGTTTTTTGATTTTTATTTTTGAAACATGTTTTCACCCAAGTGTAATTCGTCTTGTACTTGAAGTAGTCGTCAGTAACACTTAATTAGTAATAACCTAATAACCTAATAACCCAACAATCTATGATTCTTCTAACAGCCCAAATTCATAAGCAGTTTTCACCAAGCCGGCGGTGTTCTTAGCATTGAGTTTTCGGAGTAAACTATTTCGATGTGTAGCGACTGTGGTTTTACTGATAAACAGTTTTTTTGCTATCTCATCATTGGTATATTCATCGATAATGAGTTGGAGTATTTCTTTTTCCCGGAAAGTGAGTTTTTGGATAAAATCTGTGGATTTGGGTTTCCTACGTCTATGCATACCTGCTACTAAGCATTGGGTGACTTCAGCACTGAAATACTTTTGCCCATTCATGATAGCATCTATAGCTGATTCCATCTCTTTTGAGGCCGCATCTTTAAAAATATAACCATCAGCACCCGCCTTGATCATATTAGAAATATAACCGGATTCCTGATACATGCTCAATGCTAAAACTTTAATTTGAGGAACATTTACTTTTAGTTGCTTACAAACCTCAAAGCCGTTTATATCAGGAAGATTGATATCCAAGAGTACCAAGTCGATATTCTTTTTTTTGGCTATAGCGACTGCTTGTTTCCCACTCAAAGCTGAAGCGCAAACTTCGATGCTACTGTTTCTTCGAAACAATGATTTTAATCCATCCAATAAGACCTGGTGGTCATCTACTATCAATAATTTAATCATACTAGTCTATTAAAAGAACGATAAATTTAGTATCGGTTTGAGTCAGTACATTGATAGTAGCTTGGTCCCCGTGAAGGTATTTGCAAATCTAAGTTTACAGAGGCCATCCATGCGACCACACCAAAATTATATATTGAAGATTACATCTTATTTCGCATTTATTTGCTTGCTTTTAGCATTTCAAAGATGGCAAGATTTTGTCGTCTATATTACCTTTAAAATAGGGATAATAGAAATCTCCTCATTTTTGAGGATAAGTATTTAGTTGTGAGTTCTGTGTCTTGTGTTGTGTGTAGAATTGTCATCTCATAAAAAGGTTCTTCAAGGCAAAAAGGAAGAGCTGAGTTAAGAGTCTGATAATTAGGTTTTTAAATGGAATATTTCAGGTGTGAACATGAACCATCCCGAGTTTTCGACTCAATCGAAAATTTGGGATGATTCATGTTTTTATCTTAAAAATATTTCTTCCAACTAGTTTCCATCTTCAAAGAAACGGGAACGAGGAGGTAAATTAAATAATACACCACCAGCATCTGTAAAATCTTTTTCCAGTGCAGGCAAGGTAGTATTGTAAAGCTGATTTAAAGCAGCTTCCTGTCCGTCATAAGCGGTCTTTGCCAAGTTGTATTGTTCACGTTGAGAGCCGGTCACATTAACCTGTGCAGATCTATTTGCAAAGTAGGCAAAGCTCAATCTACTGGATACCGGATTTTTGGCACCAAATCCACCTACAATCACTTTTGCTACCTCATTGATTTGCTGCTGCACAGAATCAATTTTTGGTTGCATAAAGCTGGCTTCAACCGGCATATTGGCTAGCATACTTTTCATATTTCTCAGACGTGTATTCATATCGTTGATTTTGCCACGAGCAGAATTGACCAAGGCATTCAAGTCCATAACATTCTGCATAAAATCATCATTGGAAGCAAAATCCGGTGATCCCAATGCATTTTCAATTGAAAAGACTTTGAATGGAGTTGGTTCCACCAAACGTTCCATCTCAGTGTCAAACATTTTATCCAGAGATACTGTGTAATCACCGGGAGGTACTTTAGGACCCTGACGATTTAGATAGCTCAAATCCCAACTCATTGTATTGTAACCTTTTCTCAACGGAGAGGTGATCTTTCTAATAATCTTATCGTCAGAATCGTAAATGGTAAATATCAGTGAAGGCTTAGGCTCTTCTCTTTCAGCTCTCAATTCTTCTTCACTTGGGTATGGATAAGCAGCTCCTTCTTTTTCAGCTTTCTTTTGAGCTTTGATCCTTTTTTGTTTCATGGATTCAAAACCATCCTTTACAAAATAACGGAAAGTAGCTGCAGGTAAAGGGTTTTGGGATCTGAAATGTACGGCCCCTTGGTAGTTGATGTTGCTGGCAGTATAGTATAGGAAAGCGTCATCAATTTCAAATAAGTGAGCGTCCTTTTCTGCCAAAGATTCGCTTAATGCTCTTAACGGTGAATAATCTTCCAGGACATAAAATCCACGACCAAAAGTTGCTACTACCAAATCATTTTCTCTTCTCTGTATGGTGAGGTCCTTCACTTGTATGGTAGGAAGGCCTTTTTTCAATTGTACCCATTTTTTGCCACCATCAATCGTTGTCCAAACTCCCCATTCTGTACCTATGAAAAGGATATTTGGATTCTCATGATCTTCCTGTATCACATATACCGTACCTGAAGGCAAGTTAGACGCTATTGAAGTCCATGTTTTTCCTTTATCTGTACTTTTAATTAAATAAGGAGTGAAATCACTGCTGTTCTTACGTCCATCAAAGCAAGCATAAACTGTATTGGCATCATGCATAGATGGCAATACATAATTGACGAATGTTGTATCCGGAACGCCGGGAAATTTATCATACTTCGTCCAATCGCCCCCATCGTTTTCTGTAATCCAAATCAAACCATCATCAGTACCTGCATAAATCATTCCTTGTTGGAGTGGAGATTCTGAAAGAGCGAAAATATTACCAAATTTGGAAGTGGACAGGTTTTTTGCTACAGCTTCAGGTGGCCACATTTTACCCATCATTGGCAAGCTGTTTTGATCAATCTGACGGGTAAGGTCACCACTGATTTTTTTCCATGAATCACCCATATCAGTGCTTTTAAACACATAATTACCGGCTACATACAATGTTTTAGAGTTGAAAGGACTGATAAAGTAAGGGGTGTTCCAGTTCCATCGAAACTCTTCATCACCAGTTGGTTGTGGTTGTATGAATACGCTGTTGTTGGTACTTCTGTCATATCTCCTCAAACCGCAGTATTGAGATTCGCAATAAGAGATATCCGGATTGTCAGGGTCGGGTATAGACAGATATCCATCGCCACCTATTGTATAAGTCCAATCGGAATTAACAAGGAATCTTCTATGCGTTTGAGAAGGACCAAACCAAGAACCATTATCCTGAGCGCCACCATATACATTGTAAAAAGGAAAATCATTATCGGTTCTAACATGATAATACTGCGTAATCGGCAAGTTGCTTTTAAACTGCCAGGTTTTAGCTCGGTCGTAAGTCTCATACAAACCACCATCACATCCTACCAGGTAATGATTGGTATTGTTGGGATCTATCCAAATGACGTGATTGTCGACATGCTTATTCGAGCCTTCAATTCTGGTCCAGGTCTTTCCACCATCCTCTGATAATGAGTTACGGGTATCCATTATGATGACAAGGTCAGGATTAAGTGGATCGGCAAATACTTCATTGTAATATTGAGGACTGGTTGTGCCTTTATCACTTCTTTTTTCCCAGCTTTCTCCCATATCAGAAGAACGGTAAAAACCACTTCTACTTCCAGGTAACTCAACCACTGCATAAAGAATATCAGGATTAGCTGGCGAAAGTGCTATACCTATTCTTCCTAATTCTCCGCCAGGTAGGCCTTTTTTAAGTTTGGTCCATGTAGCTCCTGCATCAACCGATTTATAGAGAGCTGATTCCGGTCCACCGTTAATTTTAGAGAAAACTCGGCGTTCTCTTTGGTGTGCTACTGCATACAAAATATCAGGATTGCGTGGATCCATCTCCATATCTGAAACACCAGTATTTTCACTTATGTATAACACCCGTTCCCAGTTTTTACCGCCATCGATTGTTTTATACAAACCACGATCTCCACCTGAACCCCAGGCCTGGCCCTGAGCTGCCACATATACAACATTGCTGTTTCTCGGATCAATCATGATTTTACCAATTTGACGACTGGTTTTAAGTCCCATATTGGTGAAGGATTTTCCACCGTCGGTAGTTTTATAGACGCCATCACCATAAGCAAGGTTTCTTTGTGAATTGTTTTCACCGGTACCTACCCAAACTACATTGGAATTATTAGGATCCATAGCCAAACAGCCGATCGAATAGACCGCTTGATTGTCAAAAACAGGTTTGAAGGTAGTACCATGATTTTCCGTTTTCCACAAGCCACCAGAGGCTACTCCCACATAATATTCGATCGGCTGTTTGTCTATGGATCCTAATAATTCCAATGTAGTTTGGGT